>JBBSCX010000386.1:0-3462 GCA_038249905.1 Burkholderiales bacterium | reverse complement strand
GGCGACCTGGCCGACGCGGTCGGCTACGGCGCAGCCTCGCAAATCGAGGGTTCGCCCACCCCGGCCACCGCCAACGCCACGGCCGCACTGCGCAACGTGGGTGGCTGCACCGACACCAACAACAACAGCCTCGACTTCACCATCACCGCACCCACGCCGCGCAACGGCGCAACGGTCGTGGCCCTCTGCAACCCGCCAGGGCCTGAGGAAGCGCCGCCCCCGCCGCCGCCCGAGGCGCAGGCCGCCACCATCCCCGCCATCCAGGGCAGCGGTGCGACCAGCCCGCTGGCCGGCCAGACCGTCATCACCAGCGGTGTGGTGACCAAGATCAACAGCAACGGCTTCTTCATCCAGGACGCCGCGGGTGACGGCAACCCGGGCACCTCGGACGGCTTGTTCGTTTTCACCGGCAGCGCCGCCTTCTCGGCCGTGCTGGTCGGCAACCTGGTGCAAGTGACCGGGGCGGTGGCCGAGTTCTCGACCGGCGCCGGCACTGCGGCCACGCCGCTGACGCAGATCGCCAACCCCAGCACCGTCACGCTGACGGGCAGCGGCGCGGCCATAGCGGCTGCCGTCATCACGCTGCCGCTGGCCGCGGGCGACAATTTCGAGCGCTTCGAAGGCATGCTGGTGCGGATCAACACCACGCTGACGGTGCAGCAGAACTTCTTCCAGGCGCGCTTCGGCCAGCTCACGCTGGGCGCGGGCGGCCGTCACGAGAACCCGACCAACCGCTTCCGCCCGGGTCCGCAAGCGGTCGAGCTGGCCGACCTGCAGGCGCGCAGCCGCCTGCTGCTGGACGACGGCAGTTCGCTGCAGAACCCCGATCCCACGCCCTATTTCAGCGGCGGCATCCTGCCGCGCGCCGGCGACACCGTCAGCGGCCTGACGGGGGTGCTCGACTTCGGCCTGGCCACGGCCAGTTCCAGCAGCTTCGGCCTGTACCGACTGCACCCGACGGCCATGCCGGTCTTCGTCGCCAGCAACCCGCGCCCGCCGGAACCACCGGCGGTGGGCGGCAACATGCGCGTGGCGGCCATGAACGTGCTGAACTACTTCACCACCTTCACCAACGGCCAGACGGCCAGCGGTCAGGTCGGGCAAGGCTGCACCCTGGGCGCCAGCACCAGCGCCGGCAACTGCCGCGGCGCCAACAACAACGACGAGTTCCTGCGCCAGCAGGCCAAGATCGTGCGCGCACTGGCGGGCCTGAATGCCGATGCGGTGGGCCTGATGGAGATCCAGAACAGCGCCGCGGCGACGGACAACCTGGTCGCCGCGTTGAACGCCTTCGTCGGCAGCCCCACCTGGGCCGCCGTGGCCGACCCGGCGTTCACGGGCACCGACGCGATCAAGCTCGCCATCCTGTACAAGCCGGCCCGGCTCGGGTTGGTGGGCGCGGCGATGAGCGACGCCGACCCGGTCAACAACCGCCCGACGCTGGCGCAGACCTTCCAGGCCGCCAACGGTGAGCGCTTCTCGCTGGTGGTCAACCACCTGAAGAGCAAGGGCAGCTGCCCCGGCAGCCCCGGCCCCGACGCCGACCAGGGCGACGGCCAGGGCTGCTGGAACGCGACGCGGCTGGCACAGGCCGAGCGCCTGAAGACCTGGGTCGGAACGGTGCAGACCGCCGGTGGCACGACGGACTCACTGATCGTCGGCGACCTGAACAGCTATGGCCAGGAAGACCCGATCTTCGCCTTGACCTCGGCCGGCTGGGTCGATCAGCTGTTGCGCTTCAGCCCCTTCGCCTACACCTACATCTTCGACGGCGTGTCGGGGCGGTTGGACCACGCCCTGACGAGCAGCACTCTTTCGCCGAAGGTGACGTTCGCGAAGGCCTGGCAGATCAACGCCGACGAGCAGGTGGCGCACGACTACAACCTCGAATTCAAGGCTCCGGCCGTGACCTGCGGCGGCCTGTTGTGCCCGGCCGACCCGTACGACGGCAGCACGCCGTATCGGTCCAGCGACCACGACCCGGCGCTGGTGGGCTTGAACATCTACAAGACTGTCAACGGCACGGCTGGCGCCGACGTGCTGATGGGCTCGCCGGGTGACGACATCCTGACTGGCGGGCCGGGCGCCGACCGCACGACAGGCGGCGCGGGCGCCGACCTGTTCGCCTTCAACAGCGTGTTGGAAGGCGGCGACACCATCACCGACTTCGCGGTCGGCAGCGACAAGATCGTGGTGCGCAATGTCCTTCGCAGCATCGGCCGTGCGGCGCTGGCCAACCCCATCGCCTCGGGCCACATCACCTGCAGCGCCGGCCGCGGCGGCGCCGTCGTCGGCATCGACAGCGACGGCAGCGCCGGGCCTCAGCCGTCGCGCGTGCTGGCGCTGCTGCAAGGCCAGAACTGCGCTGCGGTGATGAGCCTGCAGAACTTCATGTACTGAGCCGCGGCTCGCACCGGAACATCCCATGCGCAAGCAAATCACCACCCTGGCCGCGTCGACTGCCGCCACTTCTGTCGGCACTTCTGTTGCCACTGCTGTTGCCACTTCAGCCGCGGGTTTTGCCCTTGCAGCGGCCCTGCTGCTGGCCCCCGCCGCGGCCGGCGCCGTCAGCTACACCTTCAGCGGCCAACTCGACGACGGCCCGCTGGTCGGCACCCCCTTCGCGGGCAGCTTCGACTTCGATGACAGCCTGGTGATGTCCGGCTTCGAGGGCGACCTGCCGCTGACCGGCTTCAGCCTGCTGCTGGCCGGCGAGAGCTACACCCTGGCCTCGGCCGATGCCACCCCGGTGGCTGTGTACTTCGACGGCGCATTCCTGGGCCTGAGCTATGTCGATGCCGACGCCGCCGACCCAGCAATGCGCCCGCGCATCGCCTTCATCCCCGGCTTCCTGAGCCTGGCCGAGGCCTACGTCGGCTACGAGATCGGCAGCGACGCGGGCCAGGCCGGCTTCGGCAGCTACAGCGTGGCCGTCGTGCCCGAGCCCGCCAGCGTGGCGCTGCTGCTGGCCGGGCTGGGCGTGGTGGGCTGGCGGCTGCGCCGCCGCTGAGGCGAGCAGCGCGCGCCAGTGCGGTGCGGTGGTGCGCCGTACCGTTCTGTACTTGTGACATTCGCTCGACCGCACCCTGCAGTCGGCAGCCAAAGGCCATTCGCATCTCAGCTGCGCGGGTTCACCGGGCACTCGACCGGCGTGCAAGGCGGGCGGCCGTCGATCAGCACCTGACATTCGTTGTGCATCGCGTGCCTGCCTTGGCGCGTGATGGGGCCGGTGGGGCACTCTGCTGCGCTCATGTCCCCCGCGGCGGGCTTCGCCCGCCGCTCCTCCTTTACTTCGCTCCGCAGAGCGCCCCACCGTCCCGATCGCCAGCAGCGGAGCGTTCGGGCATCGCGCGCAACGAGCAGCAGGTGTGCCGCGGGCATGGGGTGGCCGACGCAGCGATGTAATGGAGGAGCCCAAGGTCCCCCCGGGACCTTGGGCGGGGGACATGAGCGGAGTCGGCC
>JBBSCX010000385.1:0-3463 GCA_038249905.1 Burkholderiales bacterium | reverse complement strand
CGCCCCACATCGTGCCCAGGCCGCCTGTGCCTGTGCCTGTGCCTGTGCCGACCATGCGGCGCCACTCCCGTTTGAACAGCAAGATGAACTCCCTGGCTGGACCTGTCTGCGGCAGCCTCTGTCACAAGCCTCGCCGCACTGTCGCGCGAGTTCCAGTGCTTGAACAGCACCCTCTGCGGGGCCCTCAAGAGGGGGAGCGTTGCCCCCCTTTCTGAAAATGGGAAGTGCGAACAACGAACCAGTCCGGGTGAATGTTGAAGTTGGCCGCTGAGCCCTATCTCCACAAGTTCGGCTGGATCAGCGTGACCGCGCCGCTGTCGGCCTCATCGGCCCTGAGGCCAGCCTGCCCAAGCAGGTGGCGTGTGATGGCGCGGTGCATCACCTGCGGCCTGCCTGTGTGTGTCCACCATTGCGAAGACACCTTCCGGGGCCTCGGTGCCTGTGCGAGCGGCCGCTTCGAGGCGACAAGTTCACGGTGGTGTATGTCGCTGCTGGATCGATCGCCGCCACCCACCCGTCAGGCTCGACCAACTGCTTGCTTCAGCGTTGCCCGCCACACCGCTTCACCTTCAAACCAAGCCCGCTGCCGCCCTACGATCCGGGTCCACGCCGTCCGCCACCGCCATGCCCCTTCGCTGGATCGCCCACCTCGACATGGACGCGTTCTACGCGTCGGTGGAATTGCTGCGCTACCCCGATCTGCTCGGCCAGGCGGTGGTCATCGGCGGCGGCCGGCGCCATGCGCCCGAGCTGCTGCCCGACGGCACGCGCCGCTATGCCACTTTGCGCGGTTATGCCGGCCGCGGCGTCGTCACCACCGCCACTTATGCGGCACGCGACTTCGGCGTACACAGCGGCATGGGCCTGATGAAGGCGGCGTTGCGCGCGCCCGATGCCGTGCTGCTGCCGGTGGACTTCGAGCAGTACCGCGCCATGTCGCGCCGCTTCAAGGCCGCCGTGGCCGAGGTGGCGCCGCTGATCGAGGACCGTGGCATCGACGAGATCTACATCGACCTGAGCGATGTGCCGGGCGCGCAGGACAGCCTGGGCCACGACGCCCAGGGCGGCGTGCGCGCGGTGGCGCAGGAGATCCGCAACAACGTGCGCCGGCGCACGGGCCTGAGCTGCTCGGTCGGTGTGTCGCCGAACAAATTGCTGAGCAAGATCGCGAGCGAACTCGACAAGCCCGACGGCCTGACGGTGCTGACCGCCGACCAGGTGGCCGCGCGCATCTGGCCGCTGCCGGTGCGGCACATCAACGGCATCGGCCCCAAGGCGGGGGCCAAGCTGCAGGCCCTGGGCATCCACCGCATCGGTGAGTTGGCCGCGCAGCCGCTGCCGGCGCTGGCGGCCGCCTTCGGCCGCAGCTATGGCCGCTGGCTGCACGACGCCGCCTGGGGCCGCGACGACCGGCCGCTGGTGACGCACAGCGAGCCGGTGTCGATCAGCCGCGAGACCACCTTCGACCGCGACCTGCACCCGGTGCGCGACCGGGCCGAACTCGGCGCCATCCTGGACCGTCTCGTGAACCAACTGGCCACCGACCTGCAGCGCAAGGGTTACGCCGGCCGCACCATCGGCATCAAGTTGCGCTTCGAGGACTTTCGCACCGTCACGCGCGACCAGACCGTGCCCGCGCCGGTGGCCGACGCCGCCGCGCTGCGCGCCGCCGCCGGGCAGTGCCTGAAACGCGTGGACCTGGCACGCCGCCTGCGCCTGTTGGGGGTGCGTGCGGCGGGACTGGTGAAGGTTTGAGGCGCGGGGATGGGCGCGAGGCGGGCGCGGCCGGATCGGTCTTGCATCACCGTCAGACGCAGCAAGGCCCGCCCTGGGTAGCATGGGCAACCTCAGGAGCCGCCCGAACATGACCGTCATCACCACCATCGAAGATCTGCGCCAGCTGGCGAAGAAGCGCGTGCCGCGCATGTTCTACGACTACGCCGACAGTGGCAGCTGGACCGAGAGCACCTACCGCGCCAACGAAGCTGACTTCCAGGGCATCAAGTTGCGCCAGCGCGTGGCCGTGAACATGGAAAACCGCAGCACCGCGGTCACGATGGTGGGCCAGGCGGCGAAGATGCCGGTGGCCATCGCGCCCGTGGGCCTGACCGGCATGCAGCATGCCGACGGCGAGATCCATGCCGCGCGCGCGGCGCAGAAGTTCGGCATCCCGTTCACGCTGTCCACCATGAGCATCTGCTCGATCGAGGACGTGGCCGAGAACACCAGCGCGCCGTTCTGGTTTCAGCTCTACATGATGCGCGACCGCGAAGCGATGGCGCGCATGATCGACCGCTGCAAGGCCGCGAAGTGCAGCGCCCTGGTGCTGACGCTGGACCTGCAGGTGATCGGGCAGCGGCACAAGGACCTGAAGAACAAGATGCGCGCCTCGGTCATCCCGTCGCTGGGCAATGTGCTGAACATCGCCAGCAAGCCGCGCTGGGTGCTGGGCATGATGGGCACGCGCCGCCACACCTTCCGCAACCTGGTGGGTCATGTGCAGGGCGTCAGCGACATGTCCTCGCTGGCGGCCTGGACCAACGAACAGTTCGACCCACGGCTGAGCTGGGCCGACGTGGCCTGGGTGAAGGAGCGCTGGGGCGGCAAGTTCATCCTGAAGGGCATCATGGACGTGGAGGACGCCGAACTGGCCGCACTGGCCGGTGTCGACGCCATCGTCGTCAGCAACCATGGCGGACGCCAGCTGGACGGCGCCCCCAGCAGCATCAGCGCGCTGCCGGCCATCGCCGCGGCCGTCGGCCACAAGCTGGAGGTGTGGATGGACGGCGGCATCCGCAGCGGCCAGGACGTGCTGAAGGCCTGGGCCCTGGGCGCGCGCGGCACGATGATCGGCCGCGCCATGGCCTATGGCCTGGGCGCGATGGGCGAAGCAGGCGTGACCAAGGCGCTGCAGATCCTGCACAAGGAACTGGACGTGACGATGGCCTTCTGCGGCCACACCGACATCCGCAACGTCGACCGCGGCATCCTGCTGCCGGGCACCTACCCGGGCACTCATCCGGGCACTCACCCGAAAACCTACCCGGGCAGTTAAGACGGCTGCGTGCTGCCGCGCACCTGCGTCATCTGCCCCACCGCCAGCACCGCCTGCGTGCGCGTGCTGACGCCCAGCCCGCGCAGCACCGCGGCGACATGGTCCTTCACGGTTTCGACCGAGAGGTTCAGCCGGCGTGCGATCAGCTTGTTCGGCAGGCCCTGCAGCAGCAATTTCAGCACCTCGGTCTGACGCGGCGTCAGGCCCACCTCATCCAGCGTCTGCATGCGCTGATGGCTGTCGGCGCCGCCAGGCGCGCTGTTCGACAGACCGGTCAGGCCGGCGGCCGCAGCGTGCAGCGGCATGGGGTTGAAGACGCTGGGCTGGGTGTCGCCCGCCACATCGTCCTCGACGTCCACGTCGGGCGGCGGCGGCCCTTCGGCTTCGAGGCGGGCGGCGGCCTGGGCG
>JBBSCX010000384.1:0-3463 GCA_038249905.1 Burkholderiales bacterium | reverse complement strand
CCAGCCGGGTTTTCAGCGCGGTCTTCTCGCGCTGGCGCAGCAGCCGGGCGGCGTCGTTGGTGCTGCTGTGCGGCGGCAGCCGCGCGAAGGCGGCGGCCACTCGTTCCAGTTCGGCGCCGGCGCCGGCGGTTGCCGCATCCGGCATGCCGCGCAGCGCGCGGCGCAGCAGTTCGGCGTAGCCCGCCGGGTCGATCGGCAAGCGGTGCTCGTGGTAATTGACGGTGAAATAGCCGCGTACCGGGTCGAATGCGAGTTGAAGTTCGCCGCGTTCGAGCACCATCCCGTACTGGTCGCCCAGGATGGGCAGCAGCACCCGGCCGTCGAGCACCGCGTCGGCAGGGTGCCAGGCGATGTCGAAATGTTGGGCGAAGGCCGAGGCCTCGCCGTTTTCCAGCACGTCCAGCCACCAGGCGTTGTCGCCGCCCAGCACCCCCATGTGATTGGGCACGATGTCGACCAGCAAACCCATCTGATGGCGGTGCAGCGCGTCGACCAGGCAGTCGAGTCCGGCGCGGCCCCCGAGTTCCGGATTGATCTCACCGTGGTCGGTGACGTCGTAGCCGTGCAGGCTGCCGGGCCGTGCCCGCAAAGGCGGCGAGCAGTAGAGGTGGCTGATGCCCAGTGCAGCCAGGTAGGGCACCAGCGCCGTTGCGTCGTCGAAGCCGAAATGCCGGTGCAACTGGACGCGATAGGTCGCGCGCGGGATCACGGCCGTGGCGGGGCGGGGGTGCCGGGGCCGTTCGATGACCGCCCGAGCGGATGGCAGGTTCATGGCTGCTCGAGCGTGACTTCGACCGAATACGCCGACAACGCCGGGCCGGGCGCGGGGCTGATGTACACGGTCGTGCCCGGCAGCGTTGCCAGGCCGGCAACGGCTGCGCCCGACAGGTTGACCCGCAGGTGCCAGTACCGACCTGACCCCAGCGGCCACCGCAACTGCAGGCAATCGGGCGCAGGCCGGCTGAAATTGCCACTGCGCGCCTGCGGCAGCAGCGGCATCAGGTGTTCGCGGCGCAACGACAGCAGGTCTCGGTACAGCGTCCACCACTGTGCGTGCCCATCGGCGCGACGCTCGTTCCAGTTCAGCTTGGAGCGCTCGAAAGTCGATTTGAAGTTCGGATCCGGGATGCGGGCGCGCAGTGAGGGTTCGGCGAACATCTCGAAGCGGCTGAACTCGGCACGTCTGCCTTCGGTCACCGCCTGGGCCAGGTCGCCCGTGAAGTCGCAGAAGTAGAGAAAGGGCGTGCCGGCCGCAAATTCCTCGCCCATGAAAAGCATCGGCGGCGCTGGCGACAGCAGCATGCAGGCGACCAGCGCGCGCAGCGGCTCCTCGCGCTGTGCCGCCACGGCAAGCTCTTCGATGCGGTCGCCGAAGGCGCGGTTGCCGACCTGGTCATGGGTCTGGATCGAATTGACGAAGGCCAGCGGGGGCAGGCCGGCCGAGGGTGTGCCTCGCCGCTGCCCCGGCTGATACACCGAGGCGTCGCCCTGGTACGCAAAGCCCTCGGCCAGCGCCCGTCCCAATTGGCCCAGTGGGTCGTCGGCGTAGTCGATGTAGTAGCCGTCGCTCTCGCCGGTGACCAGCACATGCATGGCGTGGTGCACGTCGTCGTTCCATTGCGCATCGGCCAGCAGGGGGCCGCCGTTGGCCGACCGTTTCAGCCGGTGTGCGTCGTTGGCGTGGTTCTCCAGCACCAGGTGCACGTCGCGATAGCTGCCGGCCGCCGCGCGCACGGCCTGGGCGAGTTCGTCGACGAAGTGCAACGGCGATTCGTCGTGCATGGCATGCACGGCGTCGATGCGCAGGCCGTCGAATTGATATTCCTCGATCCAGAAGAGCGCGTTGTGGATGAAGAAGTCGCGCACGGTGCGGCTGCCTTCGCCGCCGAGGTTGATGGCCGCGCCCCACGGCGTGTTCACACTGCGGTCGAAAAAGGTTTGCGCGTAGACGTAGAGGTAGTTGCCGTCGGGCCCGAAATGGTTGTAGACGACGTCGAGCAGCACCATCAGCCCGCGCGCATGTGCCGCCGCGACCAGGCGCTTGAGGTCGTCGGGCGTGCCGTAGCTGGCGTCGGGTGCGAACAGCAGCACACCGTCGTAACCCCAGCCGCGGGTGCCGGGAAAGTCGGCCACCGGCATCAGCTCGATCGCGGTGATGCCCAGCGCCACCAGGTCGTCCAGATGTTCGATGGCGGCGGCGAAGGTGCCGGCGGGCGTGAAGCAGCCGATATGCAGTTCGTAGACGACCGCCTCGTGCCAGGGGCGGCCGCGCCAGCCGTCGTCGGGCCAGTCGAAGGCCTCGGGGTCGACCAGTTGGCTGGCACCGTGCACGTCGTCCGGGTTGTAGCGTGACGCCGGGTCGGGCACGGTCAGATCGCCATCGATGCGGAAGGCGTAGCGGTCGCCGGCCTTCGCTGGCGCTGCCGTGCCGGCGTACCAGCCATCGGCCGCCGCGGGCAAGGGCTGAGCGCGGCCGTTCAAGACCAGGTCGACCTGTTGCGCCGAGGGCGCCCAGAGCCGGAATTCGGCACCGCCCTGAGGCAGCAAGCGCGCGCCGAAGGGCATGTCATGGCAGCGCTTCATGTGCGGGCCTCGCGTTCGAACTGGACCAGCACCAGCGAGCGCCCGGCGAGGATGTGCAGGGCACTGCTTTCAAAAGGTGTCTCCGGCAGCGCATCGGCCGCGTTCGAGGTGTCGATCAGCCGCAGGCCGCGGGTCGGTATGAGCGCAGCCGGCAGCGTGAACTCGACCCCTTCGGCGGCGGCATTGAACAGCAGCAGGAAGCTGTCGTCCCGCACTGGCCGGCCGCGGCCGTCGACCTCGTTCAGGCCGTCGCCCGACAGGAAGACCGCCAGGGCGCTGGCGTGGCCCTGTTGCCAGGCCTGTTCGCTCATCTCCGTGCCATCGGGCTGCAGCCAGACGATTTCGCGCACCTGCGAGTCCGCCTGTGGACCCGCCTGCGGACCATTCAGCGGGCGGTCCTGAAAGAAGTCGCGGCGCCGGAACACCGGGTGCGCCGCGCGCAGGGCGATGAGGCGGCGCGTGAAAGCGAGCAATGAGGTCTGCGCCGGGCTCGGCGTCCAGTCGACCCAGCTGAGCGCGTTGTCCTGGCAATAGGCGTTGTTGTTGCCTTGCTGGCTGCGGCCGAGTTCGTCGCCGGCCAGCAGCATGGGCACGCCTTGCGACAACAACAACGAGGCGATGAAGTTGCGCTGCATGCGGGCCCGCAAGGCCAGCACCGCGGCGTCGTCGGTCGGGCCTTCGGCGCCGCAGTTCCACGACAGGTTGTGACCGTGGCCGTCGCGGTTGTCCTCGCCATTGGCCTGGTTGTGCTTGTGGTTGTACGAGACCACGTCGGCCAGCGTCATGCCGTCGTGCGCAGCGATGAAGTTGATGCTGGCGTGGGGCCGGCGGCCGCTGCGGTTGTAGAGGTCGCTGCTGCCGGTCAGGCGCTGTGCGAATT
>JBBSCX010000383.1:0-3475 GCA_038249905.1 Burkholderiales bacterium | reverse complement strand
GCTGAGGCAGACGTTGCCGAGGAAAAACGGGGCGAAGCCCCAGCCGCTTTGCACCGTCCCGCTCAGGTAGAAGGCGGGCAAATGCCACAGGCCCCAGGTGGCGCCGATGATGAGTCCGGCCCAGAGCGGCGCCATGTGGCGTTGCAGGATGGGCAACGCCACGCCGCGCCAGCCGAATTCCTCGACCGGGCCCAGGAACAGCATGAACACCATCGCGCCCATGCCCGCGCCCATGCCCGCGCCCAAGGTATCGAAAGGCAAAGGGACAGCGAGCAGCGTGCCCTTGACCGCCGCGCCCGCGGCGAAGACCAACGGAATGCCGAGCAGCAGGAAAACGACCCATCCGGCAGGACAGCGCCACAGACCCAGGCGCGACAGGAAGGCTCGGGCACCCTGGATGCCGCCGAAGTACAGCACCACCGCAAAGGCCGCGAAAGCCGGTGCCCAAACGGCGAGCACAAAGGCCGGGTGCTTGCCTGTGATCTCGCCGAACCCTCTGCTGGCCGTATCGGGGAAGAAGATGTACAGGCCCAGGATGCCCCAGGAGATCGCGAAGGTGATCAGCGTGAACGCCAGCAAGGCCGCCGTCGGCACAGACCGCAGGGGAGTGTTCGCTGACGGCTTCATGGTGGGGTGGCTCCTTGGGTTGGCACTGACGGCAGCACTGGCGGCGGCACTGCCGATGCGTTCACTGACCGACAGCACCGGAGAAGTTACTTTGCCTGTCTCGACTCGGCAAGCAGCCTGATGAGGTGGGCCTGCACCTCGGCGTCGTGCCCAACAAGCAAGTGGCCGCCATCGTCGAAGCCGACGAACCTCGCGCCAGGGATGCGGCTGGCGGTGTAGTAGGCCGCAGCGTAAGTGCCAAAACCGTCGTCGCGCGCGCTGACCACGAGCGTCGGCGCGCGGATCGTCTCGAGCGCGTAGGGGCCGAGGCGCTTGCCCAGGCGCGTGTCGTCGCGCAGCCCGGCGGCGCGGCTCGACACCGGCAGGATGCGCTCGACCAGGTCGTTGACGCGAGCGCGCTCGGTCTCGCTGGCCGCAGCCACCTGCTCGGGCGGGGTGGCCAGCACGTGGCGGACGAGTGGATCGCGGGCGACGTGCAACGCGGTCCAGAAAAGGAAGTCCGAGCCGAGCAGGCGCAGCAGCAGCGCGTCCTTGGCGTCCGACACTGGCGGCGCGGAGTCGATCACCGTGCCGGGCTTGTAGGCGATCGGGACGACGAGCACGAGCGCGCTGACACGGTCTGGATGGCGGATGGCGGTCTGCATCGCCGACGGGCCACCGGCAGAGATGCCCACGACGGCGGCCTTGCCGATGCCCAGGGCGTCGAGCAGGCAGATGTGCGCATCGGCCTGCGCCTCGGGCGAGGCATCGGCGGGCCGGGGCGTGCGCAGGTAGCCAAAGCGAGACATCGCGATCACCCGCACGCCCTGCTGCACCAGCGGCCGTGCCCAGGCCATGCCCTGATCGTGGCCGCCGCCGCTGCCGTGGATCATCAGCAGCGGGATGCCATCGCCTGCCTGCTGTACCTCGATCGGGCCGCAGCGGGTGGCGACAACCGCGCTGCCCTGCGCGGCGCGCGCGGCAGCGACGGCCAGATCAGCCTCGAAGCGCGAACGGATCACCAGCGCGACGACCAGAACGACGGCAATCACGACGGCGAGGATGACCCACACGGGCTTGCGCTTCATGGCGGTCGTCGGCGGTTGCCGCCTTGGCCGTTGCCGCCAAACGCACGGCGTGTCCAGGCCCCTGCACGCAGCGCCGCCGGCAAACACAACAGTACCAGCGCGGCCGCCACGACCACAGCGACATCAGGTGCGAATGCCGAGAGCATCCTCGCGTTCAAGCCGTAAACCCACAAGCTGATGACGATCGCGATCGCACCACCCAGCAGCACCACGGACCCTGCCACGCGGCGTGTGCGCGCAGCCCATCCGGACAGCGCGATCAACACGACGACGGCGATGACGCTTGCAGTGTTGAACGGCAGGTAGGCCTGCTGAAGGCTCTGCCCTTTCGGCGGGGGCTGGCCACGCAGCAGGTTCACCACACCGATCGGCAGCCGGCTGGTCACGGCGTCCAGGCCGTTGAAGGGCAAGTCGCTCTTCGCGTTGATCAGCAGCACCACCGCCTGCTGGGTGTCGGGCAGCAGCACCATCCAGGCCTCGAATGCCGCAAGAGCGCCCTGGTGCCAGCGCGCATCTGCCGCGGCCCCGAAGGGCCCGACCAGCCAGCCTTCGCCGTAGCGGAACTCAAGGTCCGCCGCCCCAAGCTTGAAGCGGCGCAACGGCGCGGCCGGCGCCAACAGCTCTGCCACCCCTTGCCGCGACACGACCCGACCGACCGGACCCTCGCCCTCGGCCAGCAGCATGGCCAGATAGCGCGACATGTCGCTCGCGCTCGAAACGAGGCTGCCGGCCGGTGCGAAGCCCGGCAGCAGCTCGATCCGATGCGCGACCGGCCGGCCAAACCACATGCGGTGCACGGCAGTCATGCCCGCTTGCCGGCCGGCATCGTGGTCGGTGCAGCTGTGCGTCATCTGCAGAGCCTGGAACACCTGCGCCTGCATCTGCGCCTGCCACGAGCGGCCCGTCACGGCCTGCAGCACGGCGCCGAGCAGCACGAAGTTGAGGTTGCTGTACTCGAAGCGTTCACCGACCGGCCGGTTGAGCGACACCGTGGCAAGCCCGCGCGCCAGCTCCTCGACACTGGCATGGCTCCATTGAACCAGCGGAGCGACACCATCGGCGTGCGAAAAGCCGCTGGTCTGGTTGAGCAGGTGTCGCAGCGTGATGCGCGCCGAGGCCTCGGCGTTGGCAACGCGAAACCAGGGCAGCACGCGTTGCACTGGCGCGTCCGCGTCGAGCTGGCCGGCGTCGATGGCTTGCCGCACCAGCAGCGCCGTGAACGACTTGGTGAGCGAGCCGATCGGGAACGGCGTGTCCGCGCTGATTGCCTTGCCACGCCCGTCGTCGCCGAATCCGCGCACGTGCGCCGGGCTGCCCAGCTGCACGATTGCGAGCGCGATGCCCGGGATTCCCGAGGCCTTCCGTTCGCTTTCGACGAAAGCGTCGATGCGCTTGCGCAGTGCGGCATCCAACGCAGGCGGCTGGGCGCACGTGATCGCCGCAATCAAGCTGCACCCGAGCGCCGCCACACAGCGGCGGACGGCCTGGGGCCAAAGACCAGGCCGGGTTGATGGATGAGGGTTGCTGGGTAAGACGTACGGACCTGAGTTTGGCGCCAGGATCTCGACCGGTCCGGAAGACCCACTTTGCCAGGCAGCGCCTCGATCTTGACCCTGAAGCCGATCAACAGCGCCAGAATGTCCCACGTCAAGGCGATGGCGCTGGCGAGATACCGGAAGGGCATGGTTGGGCATTCGATCACTTCATTACATGGCGCGCACGCGCCTGGCTGCGCACGTCGTGCCTACCGGCGCGCTGCGGGTTGCGCTGATGGCCGTGCT
>JBBSCX010000382.1:0-3532 GCA_038249905.1 Burkholderiales bacterium | reverse complement strand
GCCCATCACCCCGCTCTCGCGCTTCAACGCCGCCAGCGCCTGGAACGCACTGCGCGCCTGCCCGCCGAGTTCGGCCTTCAGCCCGGCCACGTCGCGTCCCATGCCCAGCTGCCGGCCGTGTTCATCGACCACGCGCAGGTTCATGAACAGGTGCGGCGGCAACTGGTCGAGCTTGAAGTCGTTGCGCTGCACCGCCAGCTGCGTGCGGTCGCGCACCGCCTTCAGCAGCGCCTCCATCAGGCCGCCTTGGCCGAAAGCGGCCAGCTCGCAGAACTCGGCCGCGTAGTCCGGCAGCGGCACCAGGCGCGAACGCGGGCGCTGGTGCAAGGTCTTGCACAAGGCCTGCACCTTGGCCGGCAGCAGGCCGGGCACCAACCATTCGCAGCGGTCTTCGCTGACCTGGTTCAGGGCGTAGATCGGCACCGTCACCGTGACACCGTCGCGCGCATCGCCGGGCGCGTGCAGGTAGTCGGCGCGGCAGTCGATGCCGCCCAGCCGCAGCGTCTTCGGGTACGCCGCCGTGGTGATGCCGGCGGCCTCGTGCCGCATCAATTCGTCGCGCGTCAGTTGCAGCAGGCTGGGCTGCTTCTTCAGCTCTTCGCGAAACCACTTCTCCAGCCCGGCGCCACTGCAGACGTCCTTGGGCAACTGCTGGTCGTAGAAAGCGTGGATCAGCTCGTCGTCGACCAGCACGTCCTGGCGCCGCGCCTTGTGCTCCAGTTCCTGCACCTCGCGGATCAATTTCTGGTTGTGCGCCAGGAAGGGCAGACGGGTGTCCCAGTCGCCGGCCACCAGCGCCTCGCGGATGAAGATCTCGCGCGCCGCGGGCAGGTCCACACGGCCGAAGTTCACGCGCCGGTTGTTGTAGACGACGATGCCGTAGAGCGTGGCGCGTTCCAGCGCGATCACCTCGCCGGCCTTCTTTTCCCAGTGCGGCTCCAGCAGTTGTGTCTTCAGCAGGTGGCCGGCCAATGGCGGGATCCAGGCGGGCTCGATGGCCGCGATGCCGCGGCCGAACAGGCGCGTGGTTTCGACCAGTTCTGCCGCCACCACCCAGCGCCCTGGCTTCTTGCTCAGGTGCACACCCGGGTGGCGCCAGAACTTGATGCCGCGCGCGCCCTGGTAGGTGTCCTCGTCCTCGGGCTTCAAGCCGATGTTGCCCAGCAAGCCGGCCAGCATGGCCATGTGCAGTTGTTCGTAGCTGGCCGGCGTGGTGTTGAGCTTCCAGCCGTGTTCGGCCACCACCGTCATCAATTGCGAATGGATGTCGCGCCATTCACGCACCTTGCGCGGGTTGACGAAGCTCTCGCGCAGGCGCTGCTCCTGCTGGCGATTGCTGAGCTTGTGCGTGTCCGTCTTCTGCGCCGCGGCCTGGGCATGGCCGTGCACGCCGCGGCCCTGTTCGATCCAGTCCCACAGCTTCAGCGTGCCGACAAATTCGGACCGTTCGTCGTCGAACTTCTTGTGCTTCTCGTCGGCCGCCTGCTGCGCTTCCAGCGGCCGGTCGCGCGCGTCCTGACCCGACAGCGCCGCAGCGATCACCAGCACCTCGCTCAACGCCTCGCGATTGCGCGCCTCGATGATCATGCGGCCGATGCGCGGGTCCAGCGGCAGCTTCGCAAGTTCGGTGCCGATGGCCGTCAGCTCGTTGGCCTCGTCCACCGCACCCAGTTCGGACAGCAGCGCGTAGCCGTCGGCGACGGCCTTCTTCGGCGGCGCCTCGAGAAACGGGAAGTCCTCGATCTGCCCCAGCCGCAGCGCCTTCATGCGCAGGATCACGCCGGCCAGGCTGCTGCGCAGGATTTCGGGGTCGGTGAAACGTGGGCGGTTGTTGAATTCGTCCTCGCCGTACAGCCGGATGCAGATGCCGTTGGCCACGCGACCGCAGCGCCCCGCCCGCTGGTTGGCCGCCGCCTGGCTGATGGCCTCGACCTGCAACTGCTCGACCTTGTTGCGGTAGCTGTAGCGCTTGACGCGCGCCTGCCCGCTGTCGATGACGTAGCGGATGCCGGGCACCGTCAGCGAGGTCTCGGCGACGTTGGTGGCCAGCACGATGCGCCTGCCGTTACCCGCGACAAAGACGCGGTCCTGCTCGGCCTGGCTCAGGCGCGCGAAAAGCGGCAGGATCTCTGCGGCCGGTCCGCCGCGCAATGTGCTGGCCAGGTGCTTGCGCAGGTGGTCGGCGGTGTCGCGGATCTCTCGTTCACCGGGCAGGAAGACGAGGATGTCGCCGGGTGCCGCACGCCAGAGTTCATCGACGGCCTCGGCGATGGCGTCTTCCAGGTCGACGTCCTTGCGTTCTTCGTACGGCCGCCAGCGTTGTTCGACCGGAAACAGCCTCCCGCTGACCATGATCACCGGCGCCGGCCCCTGCCGGCCGGCAAAGTGCTGCGCAAAACGGTCGGCGTCGATGGTGGCCGAGGTGACGATCAGCTTCAGCTCGGGCCGCCGTGCCAGCACTTCGCGCAGGTAGCCGAGCAGAAAGTCGATGTTGAGGCTGCGTTCGTGCGCCTCGTCGATGATCAGCGTGTCGTAAGCTTTCAGCAGCGGGTCGGTCTGCGTCTCGGCCAGCAGGATGCCGTCGGTCATCAGCTTGACGCTGGCCCCCGGCTGCAGACGGTCCTGGAAGCGCACCTTGTAGCCGACCACCTCTCCCAGCGGTGAATTCAGCTCTTCGGCGATGCGCTTGGCAACGCTGCTGGCGGCGATGCGCCGCGGCTGGGTGTGGCCGATCAGGCCGCGGCCACCGGCACCCCAGCCGCGCCCGAGTTCGAGCACGATCTTGGGCAGTTGCGTGGTCTTGCCCGAACCCGTCTCGCCGCAGACGATGACGACCTGGTGCGCCGCGATGGCGCGCGCAATCTCCTCGCGCCGGGCACTGACGGGCAGTGACTCGGGGTAGGTGATGCGCGGAACGGGCGTCGCCGGGTGCGGTGGCCGCGGCGTGCGCAGTGCGTGCGTCGAGCGGGGCGCGGCCTTGGCGGCGGAGGGGGGAGTGGAAATCGGGGCTTCGGGCACGGGTCGCGGATTATCTCCGTCGCCCCGGGCCCAGCAGGCTTCAGTCGAAGTAGGCCATGACGCTGAAGACGGCGCCCTGCGGGTCCTGCAGCACCGCCATGCGGCCCACGCCCTGCACATCCATCGCCGGCACCAGGGTCTTGCCGCCCAGTTCGGCGCAGCGCCCGACCGTCACCTCGACGTTGTCCACGGTCATGTACACGCCCCAGCTGGGCGGCGAGCTTGGCGAAACCGGGGGCGAACCCGGCGGCGGGGCCATGATGCCGGCGACCGAGGCCTCTCCCAGTTTGGCCACGTGATAGTCGCCGCCGCCCATCGGCATGGACTGCACCGACCAGCCGAACAGGCCGCCGTAGAAGGCCGCCGCGGCGGCGGGGTCCGACGTCGTCAGCTCGGACCAACTGAACGCGCCGTGGGTGTGAAACGGGTCCATCGGGTGCTTCCTGGGGCAAGGGTTCGGGGCCCACATGCTGCTGCACAATCCGTCGCCCTGTCGATACCCCCCATGAGCCTC
>JBBSCX010000381.1:0-3545 GCA_038249905.1 Burkholderiales bacterium | reverse complement strand
GGTGTGCAGCCGTGTCGCGACGCGATCGAAGTGCTGCGCCTGCGGCTTTGCCGGTGGCAGCAGGCCGCACAAGCGGGCCAGACGTTCGCCGTTGTAGGCCGTGGCCGCTGTGTGCGCCGCCGCTGATCGAGCCGGTTCATCGTCGTCGCCATCGGCCGACCATGGTTCCACGGTCGCGCCGTAAAGCAGACCGTCGGGCCGCGGCAGCGCGTAGCCTTCGCCGGCCACGGGCAGGCGCAGCGGGCGCCGTGGGTGCGGCTTGCTGTCAGCGCCGGTGCCTGACCCCGTGCCTGACCCGGTGCCTGACCCCGGGTCTACCCCGGCCTCATCGCGCCAGCCATCCACCTGACCGCGGCTGCGCCCCAGCCGCCAGGTGGCTCCCGGCCATCGCGCCAGCAAGGACTGCACCGTGGCCGGACAGGCCAGCACGATCACCGGTGCTTCGGCCAGCACATGGCCGGCCGGGTCGCGCAGGCGCCAGCCGGGCGGCTCGTTCGACCCGGGCTTCAGACGGCATGCGGGCTGCGGTGGGATCGTGGCGCTGTCGTCGCTGTCGTCGCTGTCGTCGCTGTCTTCGATGGCCTCGATCGCCGCCACCACCACGCCGCCCTGCAGCGCCAGCCCGTCCAGCATCAGCCGCACCCAGGCCCTGGGGTCGACCCAGCCGCCGCCGGGGAAGAACCAGGCCGGGTCGCTGAGCGGTACTCCCGCGCGCGCCGATGCATCGGCCGTCGACAGCGCCTGCACATGGTCCGCCGGCAGCGACTGCGCGTCGATCAGCGCCTGCATGGCCGCCAGCGATGCGCCCGGCGCCGCGCGGCGCAGCAGTCCCTGCACGGCACCCGGCAGCCCGGCCGCGACGGCCGGGCGCAGCCGGCGTTCGGCCAGCAGCGACGCCGCACGCAGCAGGCGCGCATGGGGGCCGTCCTGGCTGTGGACCGTGCCGTGAAACAGGCCGGCCGCGTTGCCCGAGGCCTCGGCCGCGGCTTGGGCGTGGCGGTCCAGCACCCGCACCTGCCAGCCGCTGTCGGCCAGGGCGCGCGCCACCGCGGCACCCGCCAGCCCGGCGCCGACCACCACCGCCTCGCGCCTGCCGCGGTAGGGCTGCGGCAACGGTGGGCCGCGGCGCGTGCCTCGCGGTGCGTGCCGGGCCATGATGTGCGCCGGCAAGGCGTCGGCAGCGCCCTGGCGCGTGACCTCGAAGCCGGCCGTGCGCAGGCCCGTTTGCAAGCCAGTCTGCGAGTCCGCATCGGTGTCGTCGGCCACCAGCGTCGCACCCGGGGCCGCCAGCCGGCCCAGGCGCTTCAGCAGCGGCAACTGCGGCGGGCCGTGCTGGCACTCCGGGCCCAGACCGTGCAAGAAGAACGCATCGAAGGCGCCGTGCAGTTGCGGCAGCAGCGCCTCGATGCCGCCGAAGCCCAGCAGCAGCCGCACCCGCCCGCCGTCGAAGTCCAGCGGGTGCAGATTGCGCGTCAACGGCGGCCAGGCCGCGCACAGGGCCGTCGCCAGCGAGGCCAGGGCGGGGTCGGCGGCGGTGTCGCGCAGCAAGCAGTGTCGGATCTCATCGCCCATCGGCGGTCCGGCCTCCAGGCCGACGAAGTGCAGCCGGCGCGGCCGTTGCGGGTCGCGGCGCCAGGCGTCCCAGGTGGCGATGAATGCATGGCCGAGCGCAAAGCGAGTGTCCAGCACCGTGAAGTCGTCGCGCCCGGCCCAGCGTGCTGGCGCCGCCGTTGCATCTGCCGTTGCCGTTGTCTTCGCTGTCGCTGTCGCCGACGCCGACGGCAGCAGCCCGTTGCCGCGAAGCAGCAGCGCGCGCGCGTGGTGCCAGGGGCTGCCATCGAGGGCTGGGTAGTCCGCGGGGTAACCCGCTGGGGCGTGCGCTGGGGCGTGCGCGGGGGAGTGCGCTGGCGCCTTTGCCATGGCTGCTCTGTCCTGTACCGTGCTGCGGCGTGCTGTGGCGTGCCGCGTTCAGCCCAGCGCCGCGAGCCAGGCCAGCAGCGGCGCCCGTACGTCGGCCAGGCTGCGGTACGCCAGCACGGCGGGGCTCATCGAGGCCACGGCGGCATGCAAATTCGCCGCCCGGCCCGGCACTTCCAGGGCCCGCGCCAGCGGCTGCACCTGCACGCGGATCGTAAAGACGGCCTGGCGCCGGCCGCGTTCGGGATCGAGATCGGGAACGGAAACCGGATCGACGCAGGGGATGAAGGTCTGGCGCTCGGTGCGCCACCAGGCCGCTGCGGGGTCGAAGCCCTGGGGCCAGCGTTGCGCCGGCACATGGGCAGGGTGGGCGTGCAGGCGCGGGTGGCCGGTGACGTTCCACACGAAGCGCTCCCAGCGCTCGGGCGCGGTCACCATTTGCATCAGCGGCATCGCGGCGCGCATCAACAGGCCGTTGTCGGCCACCGGCGCGTGGGCTTCAGAGAAGGCGCGGCCCACCTTGTCGCGCGGCGCCCAGTGCGATGGCAGGGTCACCGCCATCCAGGGCAGGGTGCCGGCGTCGCCATCGACGATAGCGAAGTCCTCCTCGAACGCCAGGCTCAGCAGCCCCGCCAGGCGCCAATGCGGTGCCAGTGCCTGCAGGCATCGTTCGGCCTCGTCGCCGAGGCCGAAACTGCCGGCCTGCAGGCGCTGCATGGCGCCATCGGACGCGAGGCGCAAGCCCAGGGACTGCGCGCTGCGGCCGTCCCATGCGAAGTGCTGCGGATGCTCGGCCGCCGCCTGCGCCGCCAGCGTGTGCAGGGCGGGTGCCGGGTCGAAACCCTCAGCGCACTGCAGGGCCTCGTCGGCAAAGGCGCCCAGCACGGCCAGCTTCTCGCGCTGGTGGCGCGAGCCGGCGCCGGCGGGTGTGAGCTGTGGTGCGCCCTCGGCCAGCCGGCGCAAGCCGGGTTGCATGCGGAAGGGGGCGACGACGGCATGATCGAAGTCGAAACCGGCGTCGATGTCGAGGCCGGGTGAGTTGCCAGGGTGGGCGGGGATCGGGTGGGCCATGAGGTCGATGATGCCCAAGCCCGGCGCCGTGCGTGTCGTCATCGCCGAAGCAAGCCCGGACACCACCGCGGAAGCGATCGCCGACAGCATCGCCGAATCAATCGCCGAATCACTCGCCGGCGCGGGCAAGAAAAAGGCACCCGCCCGGGATGCCTGGTTCAGGAAATGCGGCTGCGGCTGCGGCTGCGGCTGCGGCTGCGTGGGCCGCAAGCGCTCAGACGCGCTTCTTGTACTCGTGGGTGCGGGTGTCGATCTCGACCCGGTCGCCGTTCTCGACAAAGATCGGCACGCTGATCACAAAGCCCGTACCCACCAGCTTGGCCGGCTTCAGCACCTTGCCCGAGGTGTCGCCCTTGACGGCGGGGTCGGTCTCGACCTCGCGCACCACGGTGGTGGGCAGCTCGACGCTGATGGCCTTGCCGTCGTAGAAGACGACTTCGACCGTCATGTTGTCTTCGTGGTCTCTGATGGCGTCACCCATGTTCTCGGCCTCGACCTCGAACTGGTTGTATTCCTCGTCCATGAAGCAGTACATCGGGTCGGCGAAGTAGGAGTAG
>JBBSCX010000380.1:0-3550 GCA_038249905.1 Burkholderiales bacterium | reverse complement strand
TTCGCCACCACCGCCTTCAGCCGCGCCAGCAGCGGCGTCACCATCGGCACCGTCAGCATGGTGCTGGCCACCGCCATCAGCAGCAGGGCGGTGAAGGTCGCGTTGGTGATGACTTGTTTGTCCAGCAGCACGTTGGCAAAGATGATCATGATCAGGGCCTTGGTCTGCAGCAGCCAGCCGACCAGCGAGGCCTCGCCGGGCGCCCAGCCCAGCAGCCGGCCGGCGATGTGGGCCGCAGCCAGCTTGCCGGCCACCGCCGCCAGCAGCAGCCCGGCCGCCGCCACGAACACGGCCACGCCGCCCACGTCCCATTGCGTACGCAGCCCCGTGCTGAGAAAGAACACCGGCATCACCACCAGCAGCACGTGGTGGCGCAGTTGGTCCAGCTTCTGCTGCTCGAACCACTTCGCGTCCAGCACCGCGCCGGCGATGAAGGCGCCCACCATATAGTGCAGGCCGGACCAGTCGGCACCCAGGCCGCAGCCGGCCAGCCAGATCAGGGCCAGATACCAGCGGTCGCGTTCGGGCACACGCTGCATCAGCGCGCGCATGCCCACGGCGGCCAGCGCAAACAGCGCCAGAAAGGCCGCCTGCTTGCCCACGCGCCCCCAGTCCAGCAGCACCAGGGCCAGCACGCCCCAGATGGCGATGTCGTCCAGGCTGGCATAGCGCAGGACGCGCTGGCCCAGCGGCTGTCGCAGGATGTCGAGCTTCTCCATGAAAAGGATCAGGATCGGCAGCGCCGTCACCGCGCAGGCCGTGCCCACGCCCAGCACGAACTGCCAGGGCGCACCCTCGGGCCCGAGCCAGCCGGCTGACGCCCCCAGCATGCCCGCCGCCGCCACGCTGCCGGCCGCCAGCGGCAGGCACAGCGCCAGGCCGGCGGTGATGCCGGTCTCGCGCCGGTAACGCCAGGCCGCGCTCAGGTCGAGTTCGACCCCGGCGATGAAGACGAACAGCATCACCGCCCACCAGGCAATGCCGTTCAGGCTCTGGATGACCTGGGGCGTGAAGACGAAGGCGTAATAGTCCGGCAAGGCCGCGCCCAGCACGCCCGGGCCGAGCAGGATGCCGCCGACGATCTGCACCACCACCAGCGGCGCCCAGTACTCGGTGCGCCCCAGCCGCCACACCAGGTAGGGCAGCGTGGTGATGATCAGCATCGCGATCAGGAAGCGCTCGGTGGTGTTCATGGCGTTGCGGGCGAGGCTGTCGATGAGCGCGCTGGCGGCGATGTCGCCGGGTGTGGCCGCAGCGCACGGCCAGGGCCGGGATCAGTCCCAGGGCGCGGCGGCTGGGTCGCGGGCGGGAGCGGCGGTTGCGGTTGCGGTTGCGGTTGCGGGTACAGCGCCGGGTGACGCAGCCGGTGCAGGCGCGGACGCAGTGGGCGCGGCGGGGTTTGACGCCTGTTCGTCCGCCTGCAGCCCGCCCAGCGCTGTCAGCAGGTCGGGCAGCAGCAACCTCAGCTCGCCGGTGAACAGCGCCAGGTCGGCGTCGAAGCCGCCTTCATCGCGGGTGGCAGAGCTGCTGCCTTCCAGCACCACGTCCAGCAACTTGATCTTCTTCAGCGCCAGCGTCTCGGCCAGCACGAAGGCGACGCGGCCGGCCCAGCTCAGCGCCAGTTGCGTGGGCAGCTTGCCCTGGCGGATGTGTTCGCCAACCTCGTCGATTTCCAGCGTGTGGCGGGCATAGCGCACCGCGGCCTTTTCGCTGTCGGGCTGCTTCAGTTCGCAGTCGCGGTCGATGCTGAAGCCGGGCGGCGATTGCTTGTCGCGCAGCCAGGTCGCCATCGCGGTGGCCGGCGACAGCGCGGTCTGCAGCAGCGCCAGGCGGCAGCCCTCTCCCTGGGACGCGAGGGCCGCCAGCAGCGCCTTGACGGCGGCGTCGGCCCGCTTCGTGCTGGCCGCGCCCACCCACAGCCACTGCGCCTGCGTGTCGATCCACAGCACCGTCTCGGCGCGCTTGGGAAAGGCGCGCGGCAGCAGCGCGTGCACCACCTCTTCCTGCAATTCCTTGACGATCTTGCCCCGGGGGCGGCGGCCGGTGTCCTTCTCGATCTGGTCCAGGCGGCCCTGCACCTGCGTTTTCACGACGCTGCCGGGCACGGCCTTGGTCTCGGTGCACAGCTTGAACACCCACTGCCCGGCGACGCTTTCCAGCAGCGCCCCATGGGCCTCGCCGCGCGGCGGCACCCAGCCCGACGACTCGGGCTGGCTGGGGCCGCATTCGATGAAGGCCGCGGCCTGCAAGGCGGCTTCGATCACGCCGGCAGCCGGCGGCGCCCAATGTTCGATGCGGTAGACGAGGGCGTTCTTGAACATGGGCACGGGATCAGGGAAGAGCAGCGGGCAGGAGCGGGGTGGCCCTGCATCGGCAGACACCGGCGGCGGCCGGTGGGGCAGCGATGCCGGCAGTGGCCGGCAAAGCAGCGATACCGGCAGTGGCCGGTGGGGCGGCGGATTCTAGGTGGCGGCCCCCTGGCGTAGAGCGCTGGTGTGGAGCACTCGAGGACCTCGCACCTGAACGCCTCGGCAGACATTCCTTTGGCCTGCAATGCCGTGGGACGCCAAAGACCGCCCGTTGTGGTGACGTCAGCGGCCAGGGCGGTCAGTGGGGATGGCGGGCTGGCAGCAATCGGCCAGGTGCAGTCGGTCGTCCTACATACAAACCGCCATTCCTTCCGCTCAGCCAGACCCGCCCAAGCGCACCGCCATGCGGTCAAGCGCTTCTTCAAGCGCCGGCAGATCCTGTTCGACGACCAGCCAAACTGCGCCCAGGTCAACGCCCAGGTAACCGTGCACGATGACGTTGTGGAACCCCGAGAGTTCACGCCATGGGACGCCGGGCTCGGTCAGTTTGATTTCAGTCGAGAGTCTCTGGCTTGATTCGGCGAGGGTCTGCAGGTTGCGGATCACTGCGTCCTGCACCAAGCGAGACGCATCGAACCGGGCGCGTTCACGGCCCGCGTATTCGTGGATGCGGGCCAGGCAGCCCTGCATGTGCGCCAAAAGCACACGGTCAGCCACTGGCCCTGGCGTCACATCGTCACAGCGTCACGGCGTCGGCCAGCACGCGCTCGCGCAGGGCGGGGTGCAGGCTCGCTTCGGTGACGACATCGACCCGGCGGCCCAGCAGTTCCTGCGCGTCCAGCAGCAACCCGCCCAGGGCCAGCGCGCTGATACCAGGTGGCAGCGTCACCAGCAGGTCCACGTCGCTGTGCTCGCGTGCATCGTTGCGGCTCATCGAGCCAAACACTCGCAGCCCTGTCACGCCACGCCGCTGGGCCAGTGCGATCAGTTCGCTGCGGTGGGTTTCGATCAGCGGGTGCATGGCGAACAGTGTAGCCATGGCCGACCGCGCAGAGGCTTTCAATGACCGTGACGGATGCGCTGGCGCCGGTTGCAGAGCCCACAAAGCGCCGAAGCCTCAAACTGGCCGCCTTCTGCGCGCCACTACCATCGCGCCCAACGCCAGCAGCGCCAGTGCCAGCGTCTGTGGCTCCGGCACAGAGGCGGCCACATCGCCGGGGCGCACAGCCACGGCAAAGAAC
>JBBSCX010000379.1:0-3588 GCA_038249905.1 Burkholderiales bacterium | reverse complement strand
GGCGACTGGCACAGCCACCTCGGCAACTCGCCCTCGATGTTCGTCAACGCCGCGGTCTGGGGCCTGATGCTGACCGGCAAGCTCACCGCCACCAGCAGCGAACAGGGCCTGGCCAGCGCGCTGACGCGCCTGCTGGGCAAGGGCGGCGAGCCGCTGATCCGCCAGGGTGTGCACCGGGCGATGAAATTGATGGGAGAGCAGTTCGTCACCGGCCAGACCATCTCCGAAGCCCTGGCCAACAGCCGCGCGATGGAGCGCCAGGGCTTCCGCTACAGCTACGACATGCTGGGCGAGGCCGCCACCACCGAGGCCGACGCCGCCAAGTACCAGGCCGCCTACGAACAGGCCATCCATGCGATCGGCAAGGCCAGCCACGGGCGCGGCATCTTCGACGGGCCGGGCATCTCGGTGAAGCTGTCGGCGCTGCACCCGCGCTACAGCCGCGCCCAGCGCGACCGCGTGATGGGCGAGTTGCTGCCGCGTCTGGCGCAACTGGTGGTACTGGCCCGGCAGTACGACATCGGCATCAACATCGACGCCGAAGAAGCCGACCGGCTGGAGCTGTCGCTGGACCTGCTGGACGCCCTGTGCTTCGACCCGGGACTGAAGGGCTGGAACGGCATCGGCTTCGTCGTCCAGGCCTACAGCAAGCGCTGCCCGTATGTCATCGACCACCTCGTCGACCTGGCACGGCGCAGCGGCCGCCGGCTGATGGTGCGGCTGGTGAAAGGTGCGTACTGGGACAGCGAGATCAAGCGCGCGCAGCTCGACGGTCTGGACGGCTACCCGGTGTACACGCGCAAGGTCTACACCGATGTGGCGTACCTGGCTTGCGCGCGCAGATTGCTGGCCGCACCCGACGCCGTGTACCCGCAGTTCGCCACCCACAACGCGCAGACCGTGGCCAGCATCCACACCATGGCCGGCCCCAACTTCTACAGCGGGCAGTACGAATTCCAGTGCCTGCACGGCATGGGCGAGGCGCTGTACGGCCAGGTGGTGGGCGCCGTGGCCGAGGGCAAGCTGGGCCGCCCCTGCCGCATCTACGCCCCGGTGGGCAGCCACGAGACGCTGCTTGCCTACCTGGTGCGCCGGCTGCTGGAGAACGGTGCCAACACCAGCTTCGTCAACCGCATCGGCGACGCCCGGGTGCCGGTCGAGGACCTGGTCGGCGACCCGGTGGACGAAATGCTGCGCATCGAAGCCGAGACCGGCGTGCTGGGCGCGCCGCACCCGAAGATCGCGCTGCCACGGCAGCTGTTCGCGGGCCTGGGCACTGCGGCGCGGCTCAACTCCGCCGGGCTGAACCTGGCGCACGAGCAGCAGTTGGCCTCGCTGTCGGCGGGCCTGCTGAAGAGCGCGCAGGCACCGCTGTTCGCGGCGCCGACCCTGCATGGCGACGCCGTGCCCGCCGATCTGCCCGCCAACCCCGCCACCGACCCCGCCTGGCAGCCGGTGCAAAACCCGGCCGATGGCCGCGACCTCGTCGGCTGGGTGCGTGCTGCGACGCTGCAGGACGTCGAGCAGGCGGCGCAACGAGCCGCCCGCATCGCGCCGATCTGGCAGGTGACCCCGCCGCAGGAACGTGCCGCCTGCCTGGACCGCGCGGCCGACCTGATGGAACAGCGCACCCCGGCGCTGCTGGGTCTGGTGGTGCGCGAAGCCGGCAAGAGCCTGCCCAATGCGATTGCCGAAGTGCGCGAGGCGGTCGATTTCCTGCGCTATTACGCGGCCCGGGTGCGCGCCGGTTTCGACAACCACAGCCAACGCCCGCTGGGCGTGGTGCTGTGCATCAGCCCCTGGAACTTCCCGCTCGCCATCTTCTGCGGCCAGGTCGCGGCGGCGCTGGCGGCCGGCAATGCCGTGCTGGCCAAGCCGGCCGAGCAGACGCCGCTGGCCGCGTCGCAGATGCTGGCCCTGTTGCACGCGGCCGGCGTGCCGCGCGACGCCGCGCAACTGCTGCCGGGCGACGGCGAAACCGTCGGCGCGGCGCTGGTGGCGCACACGGTGGTGGCGGCGGTGATGTTCACCGGATCGACCGCAGTGGCGCGACTGATCGCGCGCACCTTGGCCCAGCGATTGAGCCCGCAGGGCCGCCCGATCCCGTTGGTGGCCGAGACCGGCGGCCAGAACGCGATGGTGGTGGACAGTTCGGCCCTGGCCGAGCAGGTGGTGGCCGACGTGCTGGCCTCGGCCTTCGACTCGGCCGGGCAGCGTTGTTCGGCGCTGCGCCTGCTGTGTGTGCAGGACGATGTGGCCGACCGCATCGTCGGCATGCTGAAGGAAGCCACGCGCGAGTGGGTGGTCGGCAACCCCGACCGCATGGCCACCGACGTCGGCCCCGTCATCGACGAGGCGGCACGCGCGCAGATCGAAAGCCATGTGGCCCAGATGGCGGCCGCAGGCCAGACGGTGACGCGCCTGGCGCGCGACGAGACGGGTGGCATGGGCCACTTCGTGCTGCCGACATTGATCGAGATCGACGAGGTCTCGCGCCTGCAGCACGAGGTCTTCGGCCCCGTGCTGCATGTGCTGCGCTGGAAGCGCGAACAACTCGGCGCGGTGATGGACGCCATCAACGCCACCGGCTACGGACTGACCTTCGGCGTCCACAGCCGCATCGACGAGACCATCGCCGAGGTCACAGCGCGTTCACAGGCCGGCAACCTGTACGTCAACCGCAACGTCATCGGTGCGGTGGTGGGTGTGCAGCCTTTTGGCGGCATGGGCCTGTCGGGCACGGGGCCCAAGGCCGGCGGGCCGCTGTACCTTCAGCGGTTGCTGCAGCAGGGCAGCGGCGGCGACAACGCGGCGCTGCGCGAACTGGCGCAGCCGCAGGCCGGCGTGGTGGCGGTGGCCGATGACGCGGCGATGGCGGCCCCGGCCGCTGCGGCGCAGGCGGCGCTGCAGGCCTTGCAGGTGGCGCTCGACAGCCCGGCGCTGGCCGCGTGTCTGGGGGCTGACCAGTCCACAGCCCGCGTCGCGCTGCAGGCCTGCCGCGACGCCACGCCACTGGGTCGCATCCACACCCTGCCCGGGCCCACGGGCGAGAGCAACCGCTATCGGCTGCTGCCGCGCGGCACCGTCTGGGCCGTGCCGCAGACGGCGCTCGGCCTGGTATTGCAATCGGCGGCGATCCTGGCCACCGGCAACCGGATGGCGATGGCGCAGCCCGCCACCGGCAGTGAGGTGGCCCAGGCGCTGGCCGCCCTGCCGCCGACGCTGCGCAAGGGCATCGCGCTGCGCTCCGAGGCGGAACTGCTGGCCGAGCCGCTGCTGTCGGCCCTGCTGTTCGAAGGCGACGGCGACGCGCTGCGTGAACTGGCCCCGCGCCTGGCCGCGCGCGAAGGCGCGATCGTGCGCATCGAAGCCCTGTCATCGGCCCCACTGGCAGCCGGGCGCTGCTACGAGCTGAGCGCGCTGATGCACGAGCAGAGCCTGAGCACCAACACCGCCGCCGCCGGCGGCAACGCACAGCTGATGACGATGGGCTGAGCCTGGACGCAGGACAGTCCCAATGGACTGTCCTGCGCCTGGCGAAGGGCCCGAGCTCTGCGAGGGCGCGGCCTGCAAGGCTGAGCCTGGACG
>JBBSCX010000378.1:0-3629 GCA_038249905.1 Burkholderiales bacterium | reverse complement strand
CCCGCTGCGGCGGCGCGTGCCTTGAGGAAGTCGAAGGCATTGCGCGTGTCGGCGTCGCTGCCGCCGTAGCTGACGGTCAACACCGGCAGGCCCCGGCCGTCGGGGAAGCCGGCGGCGGCCAGCAGCCGCTTGGCCGCGAGCACGTCGTACTCGATGCCGATTGCGCCGGTTTCGTTCTCGTTGCCCGGCAGGCCCAGCGGCACAATGCTCTTCAGTGCATGCCCGCGGCCATTGAGCAGCACCTTGATCTGTCCGCGGATGTCGAACAAGCGGGCCAGGGCTTGCCGCAGCGCCTTGTTCTTGCCCAGCAGCGGGTCTTTCATGTTGATGCCGGTGTAGCTCACGCTCTGGCTGGGCGCCCAGTAGATGCTGAACTTCGACGCGTACTCGGCGGCCAGCTTGAAGTCGCCGTCACCTTGTGCCACGATCATCTTGCTGAAGTTGGCGCGGTCCAGGCCACGCCAGTCGAGTTCGCCGCGCAGGAACTTCAGCGCCGCCGGCTGCGCCTCTTCGATCAGCGGCATCTCGACCACGTCGACCAGCGGCAGCTTCTTGCCGGCGTCCTTCAACAGCCCCTTTTCCGCATCTCCGGGCGCGCCGACGCTCGGGTAGACGCCGTGATAGCGCGTGTAGCGGGTGAAGCGCAGTGTTCCCTTGCGCTCCACCGCATTCAGCTCGAAGGGCCCGGTGCCGACCGGGTGGACGCTGAACTGGTCCTTGTACATCCGCACCGCTTCGGCCGGCACGACCGCAGTCGGGCTGATCGCCAGCGCGAACAGGAAGAGCGGGTTGTCGCGTATCAGCTTGATCGTGAAGCGGTGGGCGTCGACCTTCCTGAAACCGGCGATCTCGATCTGTCCCAGGTCGGCATCGGGCGCGGCCTTGCGGGTGGCCTCACGGTAGGCGTCCAGGCCGACGACGGCGCCTTCCATGGCGAACCAGCTCTTGTTGTTGACCCGGGCGTCGGCAAAGCGCCGCAGCGAATACAGCACGTCATCGGTGTTCAATTCGCGGCCCTGGCCGCCTTTGAAGCAGGGGTCATCACGGAAGCGAACGCCGGTGCGCAGCGTGCAGGCGTAAGTCAATTTGTCAGCCGACAGCTCGGGCATCGCCAGCAGCAGATCGGGTACCAGCTTGTACGGTCGTTCGAGGTAGGCATAAGCGAGCAGCTTGCTATAAAGCATCTCGACCAGCGTGGAGCTGCCAATGTCGAACTGCCGCGTCGGGTCCAGCGAATCGAACTGTTCGGTCCGAGCGATGCTGAGCACCTTGGGTTCGGCGGCGCGCGCCGGTGACACCGCAGCGCCTGCGACGAGTGCACCCAGCGGTGCGGTGAGGATCAAACGGCGGCGTCTCTGCATGATGGGCTCCCGTAACGTTCAGATGAAATGGCAGGCGACCTGCCGGGCGCCCTCGGTCGGCTGGCGCAGCAACGGTCGTTCGCTGCCGCAGCGCGCCTGGGCCTTGGGGCACCGGGCTTGGAAGGCGCAACCCGGCGGCGGTCGGCTCGGGCTGGGCACGTCTCCCTGAAGCAGCTGTTGCGGGCGCCTGCGGCGGGGGTCGGGGCTGGGCGCAGCGGCCAGCAGCAGCTGGGTGTAAGGATGCAGCGCGGCCGCGAAGAGTTCGCCGGCAGTCGCCATCTCGACCACACGGCCCAGGTACATCACGGCGATTCGGTCGCAGAGGTACTGCACCACTGTCAGGTCGTGCGAGATGAAGATGAAGCTCAGCGGCAGCCGCGCCTGCAGGTCGACCAGCAGGTTTAGCACCTGCGCCTGAATCGACATGTCCAGCGCCGACAGCGGCTCGTCCAGCACCAGCACCTTGGGCTGCAGGGCCAGCGCGCGGGCGATGCCGATGCGCTGGCGCTGGCCGCCGGAGAACTCGTGCGGAAAACGGTCGAGCTGCGCCGCATCCAGCCCAACCAGTTCCATCAACTCCGCCAGCCGAGCCTGTCGCTGCGGTCCGGTCGGTTCGCCGTGGCAGTCCAAAGGCGTGGACAGCAGGCGGCGCACGCGCTGGCGCGGGTTCAGCGATGCATAGGGGTCTTGGAACACCATTTGCACATCGCGCGCCATAGCGCGCCGGTCGGCGGCTGTCATGTCAGCCAGCGGCCGGCTATCGTAGGCCAGCGTGCCGGCGGTGGGCTCGTACAGGCCGACGAGCATCCGGCCCAGCGTGGTCTTGCCGCAGCCGGATTCACCGACCACGCCCAGCACCTCTCCCCGTCGCAGGTCCACGTCGACCTCGGTCACCGCCTGCAGCCGGCCGACGACGCGACGCAGCACGCCACCCTGGATCGGGAAGTGCATCGACAGACCACGTGCCTGCAGCAGTGGTTCACTCATTCGTGGACCACTGGATAGAAGCAGGCGACGTCGTGGGCCACCGCGTCGCCTGTTCGTGGCACGGCCTGCAGCAGGGGCGCCGCGTCGCGGCAGCGGGACTGCGCCCGATCGCAGCGGTTGGCGTAGCTGCAACCTGGCTGGCGCTCGTGCGGCTGCGGCACGCGGCCGGGGATCACATGCAGAGGACCGTCGTGGCGAGTCCGGCCTGGCCGGGGCCGCGCAGCCAGCAGGCCGCGCGTGTAGGGGTGCGCCGCGCGCTCGAACAGCGTCACGGCGTCGGCGCGCTCGACGACCCGTCCCGCATACATGACGACGACCGCGTCGGCGATCTCGGCCACCACGGCCAAGTCGTGGGTAATGAAGACGATCGCCGTGCCGAGTTCCTGCTGCAGTTCGCGGAGCAGGCGCAGCACCTGTGCCTGGATCGTCACGTCCAGGGCCGTGGTGGGCTCGTCGGCCAACAGCACGTCGGGCCCGTGGGCCAGCGCCATCGCGATCATCACGCGCTGTTTCATGCCGCCGCTCATCTGGTGCGGGTACTCCCCAAAGCGGTGCTGGGCGTCGGGAATCTGCACCTTCTCGAGCATCGCCAGTGCACGCCGGTGCGCTTCGGCTCTGCTGGCACTGCGGTGGATCAGGAAGACTTCGGCAACCTGCTCGCCCACGGTCAGCACCGGGTTCAGCGCCGTCATCGGCTCTTGGAAGATCATGCCGATGGCCTTGCCGCGCAGCTGCATGCGCTCGCGTTCGGGCATCGCCAGCAGGTCGCGGCCGCGGAAGCGGACCGCGCCCGATTCGACGACGGCATTGTCTGGCAGCAGGCCCATGATCGACAGCGCCGTGACGCTCTTGCCACAGCCCGACTCGCCGGCGATGCACAGCGTGCGACCGTCTTGGAGATCGAAGGAAACGCCGTCCACTGCTCGAACCAGCCCGGCCGGCGTGCGGAACGAGGTCACCAGATCGCGCACTTCGAGAGTCATCCCGACACCACCAGCACAAAGCGCGCCGATGTCATGGCCGCGCCCAGATGGCACGGTTGCATTTGCAAACGGCGTCAGGAAATGTAATGGCAATCGGCGGCCTGAGCTGCGAAACTGCAGTTGACCAACGGAGCGGCCTGATCGGGCTCTGCGCGTGCCGCGGGAATGTGGTGCAGTGGTGCAGTGGTGCAGTGGTGCACCAGCATTTACGCGACGTCTTCCTGGCGCAGCAGGCCATGCTGATGTACCTGCACGTCTTCCGTGAGGCCGTCGCTTTGCCGCCGCTGGCATTGGACGT
>JBBSCX010000377.1:0-3631 GCA_038249905.1 Burkholderiales bacterium | reverse complement strand
GACGCTGCACTTCGACCGTGTCGTCATCGAGACCACCGGCCTGGCCGACCCGGCGCCAGTGGCGCAGACCTTCTTCGTCGACGACGACATCACCCAGCACTACCTGCTGGACGCCATCGTCACGATGGTCGACGCCGTGCACGCCGACGCACAGCTTGACGAACACCACGAGGCGCAGGAACAGGTGGGTTTTGCCGACCGCATCCTCATCACCAAGACCGACCTCGTCGAGGCGCCGGCGGTGCAGGCGTTGAAGCAACGCGTGGTGCAGATGAACCCGCGTGCCAAGGTGGCCGAGGCGCGCCACGGCCCGGCCAGCATCGATGACCTGCTGGACATTCGCGGCTTCAATCTCAACGCCATTCTCGAGATCGAGCCCGACTTCCTGACCGACGTCGACCACGAGCATGACGACGACGTCACCTCGTTCGTGTTCCGTGAGTCGCGGCCTCTGAGTCTGGAACGGGTCGAGGACTTTCTTGGTGGCATCGTGCAGGTCTATGGCCCGAAACTGATGCGCTGCAAAGGTGTGCTGAACATCAGGAATGTCGAGCAGCGCGTCGTCTTCCAGGGCGTGCACATGCTGATGGGCAGCGACATCGGCGCAGCCTGGAAACCGGGCGAGAAGCGCGAGTCGAAGATGGTGTTCATCGGCCGCGATATGCCCAAGGACTTGTTGCTGGACGGCCTGGCCCAGTGCGTTTCTCAAGTCGGCAATTTGTTGTCGCGATGATGCCGTCCCCCATCTGTGAGCCACTGCTTGCGGCAGTCTCCCTGCCCGCTATGCCAAGTCTTTTGCAGCCGCTGCAGCGCCGATCGAGATCGGGCTGGTCAGCCCGCCACAGGCGCAACACCTCGGGCCGCGCCCTCGCTGCGCAGCGCCAGCCGCTTGCGCACCTGATGGATGTGCGCGCGCAGGTCGTACAGCTCGTGCGCGTACGCCAGCGGCACGCGGATGCGCTCGCTCTGCGCGTCGATGTGTTCCAGTTCCTGGTGCAGCCGCGCCAAGTCGGCCGCGTCCTGTTCCAGCGCCGTCTCAACCCGCCGCAGGTGCGCGTACCAGCGGTACACGCGAGATCGCAGCCGCAGCGTCACCAGCGGCGGCACGATGCGTGACAGCGGCAGCAGCGCCGCCAACAGCGGCAGCAGCACGATCCACATGCGGTCGACGAAGCTGGCGGCCCAGAACGGCAGGTAGCGTTGCAGGAAGGGCGGACCGCTGCGATGGAAGCGTTCGGCCTCGGGCGCCAGCGCCAGCGCGTCGGTGGCGGCGTTCGGGAACTGGCCCGGCCGCGCAAACCAGCCCGGGCCGCCGTGCACGTCGCGCGCGGTCTCCAGCAGCAACTGGCGCAGCGCGGGGTGCAGGTCGGCGCGCACTGCCAGGGACGCGGTGGTGCCCAGCAGGGCCACGTCCTGCGGCGGTTCGTCGGCCGCCAGATCGACCACGCCACGCGGCAGCACCAGTGGCTGCAGGTGGGCATGGCGGCGGGCATAGGCCTCGGCCTGCGCGAAGCCGAACAGACGCACGCCGGGCGTGCGCAGCAGGTACTGCACCAGCGGTGCATCGGCCGCAGAGACCAGGGCCAGCGCATCGACGCGGCCCTGCACCAGGTCGACCACGCCACCCACCTCGGCATTGCCGCCGGCCACCAGGGCCTGCGCATCCAGCCCGCCGTCTGCGGCCAGCTGTGCCATCAGCTGCGCCGTGCCGCCACCGGGCGCGCCGGTGTGAATGCGCCAGCCGGCCAGTTCGGCCAGACGGGTCGGCGCAGTCACTGTGGCTGCTGCTGCGGCTGCGGCTGCGGCCGGGACCACCGGCCGCGCTGCGCCGGCAGGCTGGCTCGCTGCCGGGGTCGGTGTCGCTGTGGGTGCCGGGGCCGGTGTCCCTGACGGTGACGGTGTCGGTCGCAGCCGTTCAACGCGGTAGAAGAGCCACAGCGGTTCGACGGCAATGCTGCCCAGCGACAGCGGCGCAGGGGCATCGTTGGCGCTCCCGTCCCCGTCCCCGTCGCCGGCCCCGCCCTGCACAAAGGCGGCATGCACTTCGCCGCGGGGCTGTCGCAGCAGCGCCAGGTTCTCGCTGGCGCCCTGGGTGGCGCGCAGTTCCACCGTCAGGCCATGCTTGCGCAGCAGGGGTTCGTAGGCTTTGGCGAACTCGGCGTAGGCGCCCTGTTCGGGGCCCGTGGCGATGACCAGGCGGCGCTGCGGCGTGGGGTCCAGCGCCCACCAGGCCACCGCCAGCAGCGCGGCCACGCCGGCCAGGGTCAGCAGCAGCACCGGCGTCACCACGGCCCAGGGGCCGGGCGGCGTGTCGGCTGGAGTGCTTTCCGCAGCTTGCGGGGCGGCTGCAGGGGCGGCTGACAGCTCAGCTGGCGGGGCGGGACTTTGCGCGGGTTCGGCGGGATTCACCCGGGGGACGATAGCCCAGGCCTGCGGGACCGGTGCGGTCGGTGCTACCCTGCGCGCCCTGCGCGATCTGCCGCACAGACCCCCCATTCCCGGAGACGGCCATGCCCGCACTGCGCCCCGACGTCGACCCCGACGGCCTGCTCGAATATTCCGTCGTCTATACCGACCGCGCCTTGAACCACATGTCGCGCCGCTTCCAGGGGGTGATGCAGGACGTCTCGCGCACCCTGAAGCAGGTATACGCGGCCAAGTCGGCCATCGTCGTGCCCGGCAGCGGCACCTTCGGCATGGAAGCCGTGGCGCGGCAGTTCGCGGGCGGCAAGAAGGTGCTGGTGCTGCGCAATGGCTGGTTCAGCTACCGCTGGAGCCAGATCTTCGAGATGGCCGGCGTGGCGGGTGAGGTGGCAGTGCTGAAGGCGCGCATGGTCGACCCGGCACCGAAGTCACCCTTCGCCCCGGCGCCGCTGGCCGAGGTGCTGGCCACCATCCGCGAAACCAGGCCCGATGTGGTGTTCGCCCCGCACGTGGAAACCTCGGCCGGCATGATGCTGCCCGACAGCTATCTGACTGCCGTGGCCGAGGCCGTGCACGCGCACGGCGGCCTGTTCGTGCTGGACTGCGTGGCCAGCGGCGCCATCTGGGTGGACATGGCCGCAACGGGTGTGGACGTCATCGTCAGCGCACCGCAGAAGGGCTGGAGCAGCACACCCTGCGCCGGCCTGGTGATGCTGGGCGAGCGCGCCCGCGCGAGTATCGACAGCACCAGCAGCAGCAGCTTCAGCCTGGACCTGAAGAAGTGGCTGGCCATCACCGAAGCGCACGAGCAGGGCGCCATGGCCTATCACGCCACCCTGCCCACCGACGGCCTGGCGCAGTTGCGTGACGTGATGGCCGAGACCGAGGCCTTCGGCTTTGCCCAGGCCAGGCAGGCGCAACTGACCCTGGGCGCCCGCATCCGCGGGCTGCTGGAAGGCCACGGCATCCGCCCCGTGGCCGCGCCGGGCTTCCAGGCCCCGGGCGTGGTGGTCAGCTACACCGACCATGTCGACTGGGCCAACACCCAGGCCTTTGTCGCCCAGGGCTTGCAGATCGCTGCCGGCGTGCCGCTGGCCTGCGACGAACCTGCCGACTACCGGGCCTTCCGTATCGGCCTGTTCGGTCTGGACAAGCTGAAAAACGTGGACCGCACGGTGGCCAGCTTCGAGCGTGCGCTGAACGCCTT
>JBBSCX010000376.1:0-3657 GCA_038249905.1 Burkholderiales bacterium | reverse complement strand
TTCGCTGCCGCCGGCAGCACCGGCCTGGGCGTGATGCAGGCGGCCAAGGACGGCGGCCGCTGGAGCATCGGCGTCGACAGCAACCAGAACCATCTGCACCCCGGAAGTGTGCTGACCAGTATGCTCAAGCGCACTGATCTGGCGGTGGCCCAGGCTTTCGACGGTGTGCGCCCTGGCGTCACCGTGCTGGGGCTGAAGGATGGCGCGCTGGACTATGCCGTGGACGAGCACAACGCCGCGCTGCTGACGCCCGAGATGCGGCGTAGAGCCGACGCCGCCAAGGCGGACATCGTGGCCGGGCGCATCCAGGTCATCGACTGGACGCTGGCCAAGTCCTGTCGCTGAAGGCGGCGGGGGCGGGGTCAGTGCCGCCCGACCTGCAGCTTGAACGGGCCTGAACGAGGCTGACGATCGCTGACGAGCGCTGACGATCGCTGACGAGCGCTGACGAGCGCTGACGAGCGCTGACCCAGAAGCGCGACGCCGCGCGCACCCGCACCACCCGGCGTTGTCCTGCGCGGGCACCAGCCTTGTGCGCCTGCGTGAGGACTCCACAGAGCTGGGTGCTGCCTTGGTGCACTTGATGAAGCTTTCGTGACAGGTCTTGAGTACTGCGGCGATGTGTCGATACCCGGTCGTCTGCGCGCGGCCCGACCGCTGCCGGGCTCTTGCGCGCCCACCCACCCCTTCAAGCCCTCGACGGAATCCCACATGCTGTTGCGCACCAAACTGCCCTTGGCCCTGGCGACCGTGATGCTGGCCGCCATGCTGGCCGGTTTGTCCGGCATCCAGCGCCTGAATGCCTCGGCCCAGGACTACGCCGAGTTCGTCAGCATCGAAATGGCGCAGGAACGCATGGCCGCCCAGGTGCTGGTCGAGTTCAAGACCCAGGTGCAGGAATGGAAGAACGTGTTGCTGCGCGGCCGCGACGAGGCCCAGCGCGACAAGTACTGGACCGCGTTCAAGGACACCGAGGCCGCGGTGTCCGCCAACGCCGCACGCCTGCAGGAACTGCTGCCCGAGGGCGAGGCGCGCACCCTGGCCACCCGCTTCGTGCAGGCCCACGCCAGGATGGGCGAAGGCTACGAGCGCGGCTATGCCAGGTTCACGCAGTCTGACCATGACGCCGCCATCGGCGACGCCGAAGTCAAGGGCATGGACCGCGAGCCAGCAGCGCTGATCGTGCAGCTCGGCCAGGCCCTCGCCGACGACGCCGAAACGGTGGCGGCCGAGGCCGTTGCCGACCAGCGCCGCGCCACTTGGTTCAGCGTCGGTCTGATGGGCGCGCTGGCCCTCATCTCGTTGCTGGCCTCGACCTGGTGGGCGCGGCGCATCACCGCGCCGATCGACCAGGCGCGGCATGTGGCCGAGACCGTCGCTGCGGGTGACTTGAGTTCGCACATCGTCGTGCACGGCAACGACGAGGTGGCGCAATTGCTGGCGGCCCTGCAGCGCATGAACACGCAGCTGGCCGGCGTGGTCGGTCAGGTGCGCGGTGCCGCGGGCAGCGTGGTCACGGGCTCGACCCAGATCGCCAGCGGCAACGCCGACCTGTCCCGGCGCACCGAGCAGCAGGCCGCGCGGCTGCAGCAGACGGCGGCCTCGGTCGAGCAGATCACCGCCACCGTCAAGAGCGGTGCCGAGCACGCCCGCGACGCGGCGCGCCTGGCCGGCGAGGCCCGCAGCGTGGCCGAGCGCGCGGGCGCCGCGGTGGGCCAGGTGGTGCTGACGATGCGCGAGATCGAGGCCAGCGCTGCGCGCATCGGCGACATCACCGGGGTCATCGACAGCATCGCCTTCCAGACCAACATCCTGGCCCTGAATGCCGCGGTGGAGGCGGCACGCGCCGGTGAACAGGGCCGCGGCTTTGCCGTCGTGGCGGCCGAGGTGCGCACGCTGGCACAGCGCAGCGCCGCCGCGGCGCGCGAGATCAAGGGCCTGATCGGCGCCAGCGTCGAGCGCGTGGCCGCGGGCGCGGGGCAGGTGGGCGCGGCGCGCACGACCATGGACGTGCTGGCCGGCCAGGTGCAGTCGGTGGGCGCGTTGCTGGACAGCATCTCGGCCAGCGGCGTCGAGAACGCCGCGGGTGTGGAACAGATCCGCCAGTCGGTCGTCAACCTCGACCAATTCACGCAGCAGAACGCGGCCCTGGTGGAAGAAAGCGCGGCCGCCAGCGCCAGCCTGCAGCTGCAGGCGCGAGCCCTGGAGCAGGCGGTGGCGGCTTTCAGGCTGGCCGGTGCGGCCGCCTGAACTGCGGCCTGAAATGCGAGCCGAACTGCTGCCTGAGTCGCCGCCTGAGTCGCCGCCTGAGCCGCCGATCTGCCGGCGGCTGGCGTCAGCCGGCGCCCGTCCTCATGGGGCCGGCGTGCACAGCGCCACGGCCTGCTTCACGGCCAGGCGGAAGGGCGCCAGGTCTTCGCTGGCGGCGGCCATCAGGCTGCCTCCTTCCAGCAGCATCACGACCAGGGCGGCGCGGTCGCGCGCCTGCGCGGGCGTGAAGCCGGCCGCCCGCAGACGCTGTTCAAGCCGCGCAGCGATCGCGGCATAGGCCCGCGCCACGGCCTGGCCCAGTCGCGGCGCCGAGGCCTTCTCGGCCACGAAGGCCGCAAACAGCGCGCACAGCTCGTGGCGGGTGCGCGCCACCGTTTCGCCCAGCGCGGCGCCCACACGCATGAGCAGCACCGCAGGCGACAGCGTCGCCGGCTGCGCGTCGATCAGCCCCAGCAGGCCCTCGGTGATCAGCCCGACCACGGCTGCAGCGATCTCTTCCTTGCCACCCGGAAAGTGGTGGTACATCGACCCCTTGGGCGCCTGCGCCTCGGCCAGGATGTCGTTGATGCCCACGCCGTGGAAACCATGGCGGCGGAACAGGCGCAACGCCGCCCGCAGGATGCGGGTGCGGGTGTCCGCCGCGCCGGCGGCGGCGTTTGAAGGGGTGCTGGAAGGGGTGCTGGAAGCGGTGCTGACAGCGGTGCTGACAGCGGTGCTGACAGCGGTGCTGGAAGCCAGGGTGACGTCAGCATTGCGGCGGCTGGGCATGGGCCGATGATAGGCCTTGACGCGTGTCGAATCCAGAAAATGGACAGACCGGTCTAGCGTGTGCGAGGATCGCGCTGTCCTGCATTTTCCTAGACCTGTGGCCCTGCCTGCACCATGAGCACCTCGCTTCCCACCCCGGCGGCCTTGACACCCGACACGGCGCCCGGCAAGTCGCCCGGCATGTTGCCCGGCATGTTGCCCGGCATGTTGCCAGTTGCCGGCGGTGGCCAGGCCCTGCAACTGACCGCCGCCGACGGCACCGTGCTGGCAGCCACGCAGTTCGCCGCCAACGGCCCGCACTGGATCGTCGTCGGTGGCGCCACCGCCGTGCCGCGCGGCTTTTATCGCCGCTTCGCCGAACATGCGCAGGCGCGCGGCGTCAACGTGCTGACGCTGGACTACCGCGGCATCGGCGGCTCGGCGCCCAGCTCGTTGCGCGGCTACCTGCCGGACTACGTGGACTGGGCGCGGCAGGACCTGGCCGTGGCGGTGGCCCATGCGCAGGCGCGCGGCGATGTCTTCCTGGTCGGCCACAGCTACGGCAACCACGCCATCGGCTTGCTGCCTGCGCCGCAGCGGCAGGCCTTGCGCGCGGCCTATGTCGTGGCCGGGGGCGCC
>JBBSCX010000375.1:0-3664 GCA_038249905.1 Burkholderiales bacterium | reverse complement strand
GCGTGCACGGCCCGGGTGCTGGCGCCCGGCGCCAACAGGCGCGCAGGGCGCTGCACCGTGAAATTGCCGCGCACCTGTGCCCCGACCCGCCCCGCACCCCCTGAACCACCCCGGCGCCGCAGCCTACTCACGGCGCCACCTGGAGAAACATCATGATCTTGCGTGAACCGCCCCTGTACGACGACGCCCGCGCCGAACCCCGGCGCCTGCGCGACGCCGCGGCCGAGTTGCTGCGTGCCGCCAGTCGCGCCCTGGACCGACTCGCCCTGCGCCTGGCGTTGGTCGAGCCCCTGGCCGTCAGCGAACCGCTGTTCGAGTACCACGCCGACGCCGGTGCGCCCGAGGGCGCGCTGTACGTCAACGGTCTGCTCGTCGGCCGGCTTGAGGGCGTGAATCGGCTGTGAGGCCGGCCTGTGATGAACCCCCTGGCTGATGCGGGGCGGCGCAGCGATGTGCCGCCCTGACTTCTTTGTGCCGCACGACTTCGCTTCCGGCCTCGGCTTCGGCTTCGCTTGCAGCTTCATTTCCGGCGCAGGCAGCCGATAGCCCGGTACGAGCCCGACTCAAGCCACCGCCGCACTGCATCGGCCATGCCCAACCCACCCGCGTTCATCACCCGCGCCCCGCACACGCTGGACGCCTGGGCGGCCTGTTTCGACGTCGCCGGCCTGCCCGTGCTGGCAGAGACCGCGGTGACGATCGAGGACCTGCGCGAACACGAGGACGCGGTCGACGCCCACATGCTGGCCGAGGCGGTGTCGCAGGACCCGCTGATGACGTTGAAGCTGCTGGCGCATGTCTCGGCCCTGCGGCGCCGGCATGGGCACGGCGGCCCCGACCGCAGCGACGCCGAGACCGTCACCGCGGCACTGGTGCTGCTGGGCATCACGCCTTTCTTCAAGGCCTTCGGGCCGCAGCAGACCATCGACACCTTCCTGGCCGAGCAGCCCGCGGCCCTGGCCGGCTTGCAGCGTGTGCTGCGCCGGGCGCACCGCGCGGCGCGCTTCGCGATCGGTTTCGCGGTGCACCGCATGGACCACGACGCCCCGGTCATCCACGAGGCTGCGCTGCTGCACGACTTTGCCGAGATGCTTTTGTGGCTGCACGCGCCCGCGCTGGCGCTGGACATCGCCGCGCGCCAGACCGCCGACGCCGGCCTGCGCTCGGCCGCAGCGCAGCGCGAGGTGCTGCACGTCGAACTGACCGATCTGCATCACCACCTGATGCTGGCCTGGCGCCTGCCCGAACTGCTGGTGCGCATCACCGACGACCACGCCCTGCGCGAGACCGACCAGCTGCGCAACGTGCGCCTGGCCATCCGGCTGGCACGGCACAGTGCAGATGGCTGGGACAACCCGGCCCTGCCAGACGACATGGCCGACATCGCCGCCCTGCTGCTGCTGGGCAACGAGCCCACCGAGCGGCTGTTGCGCGACATCGACACCGACTGAGTCGTGGCCAGTCACGGCCCAGCGCCTGAACACCGACGACTGCTGGCAGGTCTGCTGCGACACCCAGGCAGCGCAACGGCACGCCGGGCTTCAGGCCAGCTTGAACAGCCCCAGCAGACCCAGCGCCAGCAGCAGATAGCGCGCGGCCTTGCCGGCGGCAACCCACGCCATGCTTTGCCAGAAGGGCATCTTCAGCCAGCCGGCGGCCAGCACCAGCGCGTCGCCCACCAGCGGCAGAAAGCTCAGGAACAGTGCCGGCGGCCCCCAGCGGCGCAGGCGCTGCACATGCGGGTTCTGCAGGTCCACCTTGACACGCTGGAATCGTTCATAACCCTTGCGCCCCGCTGTGCCCATGCCGTAGGTCAGCAGGCAGCCCGTGACGTTGCCGAGCACGGCCACGCCCAGCGCCTGCCAGACCAGGGCCGGGAAGGCCGTGACGAGCGCGGTCATGACGATCTCGCTCGAGCCGGGCAGGATGGTGGCCGAGGCAAAAGCCGACAGGAACAAGCCCCACAGGCCGGCTTCGGCGCTCATCCAGCCCTGCAACCAGGTCGACAGTTCTGCGATCCATTCGAACATGGGCGCCGATTGTGGGCGAAAGCAGTGACTTTGCCCGTGCGCCCGTCACAGCGGCAGCGCCGTGGTGCCCTTCCAGCGCTGCAGCACGAAGCTGGTCTTGCAGTCCTGCACGCTGGGGTGCTTGAGCAGGTGCTCCATGATGAAGCGCGAGTAGTGCGCCATGTCGCGCACCAGCACGCGCAGGTGGTAGTCCATCTCGCCGCTCAAGGCCGTGCATTCCACCACTTCGGGCCAGGCCTGCACGGCGGCCACAAAAGCATCCATGGGGCTGCGCTTGCCGGCGTCGGCATGCTTTTCAAGGCGCACGCTGATGAAGGCGCCCAGACCGAGGCCGACCCGTTCGGGCGCCACCAGGGCGACGTAGCCGGTGATCACGCCGGCGTCCTCCAGCCGCCGTACCCGCCGCAACACCGCGCTGGCCGACAAACCGACGGCAGCGGCCAGCTGGTCGTAGGTGGCACGGCCATCGGTCTGCAGCACCTGAAGAATGCGCCGATCGGTCGTGTCGATAGCGTGAGTCGCTTCCATTGCGGTGATTCTTGCAGGATTCATGCGCCACTGATCAAATTGACGCTGGAACTTGCAGGCACCCTGCGCGCGCGTGAGCCTAGAGTTCAGGATTCAGTGCCATCCACCGCCACGGAGACAGCCGCGATGCAATTCACCCCCTGGGACAACCCGATGGGCACCGACGGCTTCGAGTTCATCGAATACGCCGCGCCCGACCCCGCTGCGATGGGCGCGCTGTTCGAGCGCATGGGCTTCGCGCCGATCGCGCGCCATCGGCGCAAGAACGTGCTGCTGTACCGGCAGGGCGAGATCAACTTCATCGTCAACGCCGAGCCCGACAGTTTTGCGCAGCGCTTCGCGCGCCTGCACGGGCCCAGCATCTGCGCCATCGCCTTTCGCGTGGAGGACGCCAAGGCGGCCTACGAACGGGCGCTGTCGCTGGGCGCCTGGGGCTATGCCGGCACGGCGGCGCCGGGCGAGCTGAACATCCCGGCCATCAAGGGCATCGGCGACAGCGTGATCTACCTCGTCGACAGCTGGCGCGGCAAGAACGGCGCGCAGGCAGGTGACATCGGCAACATCGGCTTCTTCGACGTCGACTTCGAACCGCTGGCCGCGGGTTCGGGATCGCAGCTGAACCCCAAGGGCCACGGCCTGACCTACATCGACCACCTCACCCACAACGTGCACCGCGGCCGCATGAACGAGTGGGCCGAGTTCTACGAACGCCTGTTCAACTTCCGCGAGGTGCGTTACTTCGACATCGAGGGCCAGGTCACTGGCGTCAAGAGCAAGGCCATGACCAGCCCCTGCGGCAAGATCCGCATCCCCATCAACGAAGAAGGCAACGAGAAGGCGGGGCAGATCCAGGAATACCTGGACAAGTACCACGGCGAGGGCATTCAGCACATCGCCATGGGTTCCTCCGACCTGCCGGCGACGGTGGACGCGCTGCGTGCGCACGGCATCAAGCTGCTGGACACCATCGACACCTATTACGAACTGGTGGACAAGCGCATCCCGGGTCATGGCGAGGATGTGGCCGCGCTGCACCAACGCAAGATCCTGATCGACGGCAAGGCCGGTGAACTGCTGCTGCAGATCTTCAGCGAGAACCAGCTGGG
>JBBSCX010000374.1:0-3701 GCA_038249905.1 Burkholderiales bacterium | reverse complement strand
CTTCGGCCGCCTGGGCCTGGGCCTGTGCGACAGCCAGCCGGGCTTGTTCTTCGGCACGCTGCGTCGCCTGTTCCGCAGCCAGGCGTTCGCCTTCACGGTAGGCGGCGGCGATGGCGGCATGCGCCTCGGCTTCGGCGGCGCGTGCAGCGACTGCTTCGGCTTCTTGAGAGGCTCGCTCTGCGGCACGCTCAGCAGCTTCTTCGGCAGCTTGTTCGGCAGCCAGTGCCGCTGCCTGTTCCGCCTGCTCGCGGGCGGCTGCGGCGGCGTGTTCCTCGGCCAGGCGCTGGGCCTGTTGGAGCGCGTCCTGCTGCGCTTTCTGCAATGCCGCCTGCTGCGTCGCTTGCTGCGTCGCCTGCTGCGCGGCTTGCTGCGTCATGGCCAGCGTGGCCGCCTCGGCCTCGCGCCGGCGTGCGGCCGTGCGCCGGATGCGCCGCGCTGCCAGCACTCCCGACACCACCAGCATCCCCAGCACCAGCGCGCCGGCCACCCACATCCAGAAAGCTTCGTTCATGCGCCCGGCGGCCCAGTGGCCGCGTTGTCGCCGGCCGCACCGTGCACCAGCGGGCGCAGCTTAAGCCGGCGTGCGGCATCCACCCACCGCAAGCCGGGGCCGAGCGTGAGGTTTGCCGCCGCCGGCCAGACCAACGTGGCGCACTTGTCGCGTTGTCGCAGCACTCGACGGGCGAGAAGTCGGGCGCGGCCGACGCCTCGCGTCAGGCGGGAAAGACGAACGTGGTCCAGATCGGTGAGCGTGCGCTCATCTTGTGACGACGCTTCCGTGGGGCACACCTGTCGAAAGCCAGTGAGCCGCAGCAAAAACCGGGCTTGCACTGCAGCGCTGGGCGAGGGGCACGGCGATCGGAGGGTTGCGCAGAAGGTGGAAGTGAATCGCCGGGGTCAGGAATTTGCGGCCGGCTGGCGCAGCTTCGCGGTGCCTCGACGGCGCGCGCCCACCATGCACCACGCCGAGCCGGCCAGGAAGGCTGCTTTGGTCACGGTGGCGGTTCGGGCGCTTGAGGACGCGTTGAAACCCACGGCGAGATCGTAGTGGGGGGCCTGCAGGAAGTTCCCAGGGGTTTCGGGCACAGGCTGGGGTGAAGCACTGGGGCCGAAAACCACCTCTGTTTCGCCGACTGAATGCTGACCCGCGCTCCTAGAGTCAGTGTCGCTTGGTGCATGTAACGGCCGCGATGACACCTCCATTCTGCCCAGAAGGCCCCTCATGCAAGACGATCTGAACCAGCCCCCTCAAGCCACTGAGCCCAAAGCTGCCAGCCCCGCACAGCCGATGTCCGTGAGCGGACGCAGCGTGTTCGCCGTGGAGACCACTGCCGCGGGCGTGGCTGTCAGCACCGCCTTCCTCACCACGCCTGCCGAGGGCACGCAGACGCCACAACTGCTGGCCCTGCCAGCCCTGTTTCCTGACCTGGGATACGCGCTGCAGCAGATCGACCGGCTGCGCGAAACCGTGGTCGCCCATTTTTCGCACGCCGCGCGCGTCGGGGCCCAGGTCCTGGCAGCCCAGCACGCAACCGTCACCGCGCCTCAGCCGCAAGCCGGTGCGAAGGCGTCCGCGGAAGAACCCGTCGCGGGCTGAAGCGGGCTGAACCCGGCAGCCCCCGCGGGTTGCGAATGAGCGGTGCGGGCCCTGCCGCAACGCTCATCCGCCGCGACTGCCCTCACGTTGATGAAGACTTTGATGCTGACCACCTTGATCTCTCGGGCCCTGCCCGTGCCCCGCGGCCCCAACCCGCGGGTTTTTTCGTTTGTAGGCACGCCCATACAGGCGGCGCTGCTGCTCGGATTGGCGTCCCCAGTGGCCATGGCGCAGACGGCACCCGACGCTGGCGCCTTGCGCCAGCAGCTGGAACAGTCCAGGCTGCCACCGTTGCCGGCGCGGGGTGCGCCCGAGCCTGCGCCGCCCGCGATGGCGGCTCTTCGCACGCAAGGCGAGGCGGTGTTCGTGAAGGAGTTCAATTTCGCCGGCAACCGGCTGGTTTCCGCCGACGCCCTGGGCGCGGCGGTGCAGCCGTTCGCGGGACGAGAGCTCCGGTTCGCTGAATTGCAGTCGGCCGCCGCCGCTGCGGCCGCCGTGTACCGACAGCAGGGCTGGGTGGTGCGCGTGTACCTGCCTGAGCAGGACATCTCCGACGGGCGCGTGCGTCTGCAGGTGGTGGAAGCGCTGTTCGGCCGCGTGCGGGTGGACGAGTCGTCACAGCGGCTGTCCGCCGGCTCCGCTGCGAGCTTCGTTGGCGCGGCGCAGGCCGCTGGCGCACCGGTGAACGGCAACGCGCTGGACCGTGCGCTGTTGCTGCTGGACGACCTGCCGGGCGTTTCTGCCAGCGGCCGTCTCGACGAGGGGCGGAACGACCGCGAAACGGATCTTCAGCTCACGCTGAAGGACGGCCCGCTGCTCAGCGGCAGCGTCACGGCCGACAACACCGGCGCGCGCTCGACTGGCCCGGTACGCGTCGTGGCGCAGGTCGATCTCAGCAGCCCGCTGCGGTTCGGGGACCAAGGCTCGCTGGTCTTGCTGAAGAGCGATGGCAACGAGTTCGCACGGCTGGCCTACGCCGCGCCGCTGGGCAGCACTGGCTGGCGCTTGGGGGTGAACACGTCTTCGCTGCGTTACCGCGTGATCACACCCGAGTTCGCAGCGCTGGAAGCGCACGGTCGCTCCGACAGCTTGGGGGCGGAAGTGAATTACCCGCTGCTGCGCACCCGCACCGAGAACGTGCTGCTGAACCTGGCCTACGACAACAAGCGATTCGACAACCGATCGGCCGGTGTCATTGCCACCCGCTACACCTCGCGCGCCCTGGCCTCGACGCTGGCTTTCAACAGCTATGACGAATTCTTCGGTGGCGGCGCCACCAGCGGTGCCGTGGGCTGGGTGAGCGGCAAGCTCGACCTCACCGGGTCGCCCAACGAGGCCGCCGACGCTGCCAGCACGCGCACCGCGGGCGGCTTCGGCAAGCTGCGCCTGAGCGCCGCGCGCCAGCAGCAGCTCAGCGATGACCTGTCGCTGTACGCCAGCTTCGCGGGCCAACTGGCACGCAAGAACCTCGACTCGTCCGAGAAGTTCTATCTCGGCGGTGTCTCCGGCGTTCGCGCTTACCCCACCAGTGAAGCCGGTGGCTCCAGCGGACACCTGCTGAACATCGAACTCCGCGCGCGGCTGCCCTACGGCGTGGCTGCGGCATTCTTCTACGACCGCGGCGTTGTCAAGGTCAACCAGGACAACGACATCCCCACGGCACTGCCGCAAAACAGTTGGTCGCTGGCAGGCGCCGGTGTGTCGCTGGCCTGGACGGCGCCGTTCGGCCTGAGCAGCCGCTTGACCCTGGCGCGCCGCATAGGCAGCAACTCCAACGCCACCAGCAGTGGGCTGGATCAGGACGGGACCTTGAAGAAAACGCGGGTCTGGCTGCAGGCCACGATGCCATTCTGACGACGCCCCTCTGACACCGCCCCTCGGATCGATCCGGATCTTCACCCCGACTCCCTGACAGGTCGCCATCGAAGCCGTTGTGCCCGCGCGACCTGAAACCGTACTTCTTTACGCCGACCCGCCATGAGCAAACACGCCAGCATCAACCGCATCTTCCGTCTTGTCTTCAACGAGGCGCACGGCGTCTGGGAGGCCGTGGCAGAGAACGCACGCGGCGGCGGTAAGCGCAGCAGCTCCGGGCGGCTTGCCG
>JBBSCX010000373.1:0-3702 GCA_038249905.1 Burkholderiales bacterium | reverse complement strand
GCCGAGCCGATGTTGCTGGCGCAGGCCAGCGCCAGCAGGAAGGGCACGGGGTTCAGACGCCGGCGCAGGCAGGCCTCGGCCAGCACCGGCGCCACGGCCAGGCAGACGATGTCGTTGCTGAACACCGCCGACAGCACGGCCGATACCCCGATCACCACGCCCAGCAGCCCCACCGCCCCCAGCGGCATGGCCACCATGCGCCGCGTGACGGCGCTGTAGAAGCCGCCCAAGCGCATCTGCGCCGAGATGACCATGAAGCTGAACAGCAGCAGGATGGTGGGCAGGTGGATGGCCTGGGCGGCCTCCTCGGGCGTCATCTCGCGCAGGCCGACGATGGCGATGGCGCCCAGCAGGGCCACGCCGCTGCGGCCCAGCTTCAGCCCTGGCAGACCGCCGAGCACCATGCCGAGGTAAACCAGACAGAAGACGCCGAGCACCAGCGCGGTATCGAGATCCAGGCCCAGGATCGTCATCGGAGGGAGGCGCTCACGGCGGCGGTCGGCGCCTGGGCATGCGGGTCGCTCAGCCCACGACCACGGCAATGGGGATGGGGATAGGGACAGGGATGGACCGCCCCGAACGTTTCACACCCGGTCCCACCCCCGACCCCGCAGCCCGCGCCCGGAGTTGTCCGCACCCGCCCTCCACGTCCTGCGCCGCCGACCAACGCAATTTGGTCAGCACCCCGCGCCGGTGCAGCACGCGCACGAGTTCACGCGCACGGTCCAGCGTCGGCCGTTGCCAGGCCAGGCCGTCGACGGCGTTGTACGGGATCAGGTTCAGCATCGCGTGGCGGCCGCGGAACAGGCCCACGATGCCTTCGATCTCGTCGTCGCCGTCGTTGACGCCGGCCAGCAGCGTCCACTGCACCTGCACCGGGTAGGCACTGCGCCGGGCGTAGTCGTCGGCCGCGGCCATCAGCGCCTCGGGCGCCAGGCGCGGTGCGTTCGGCAGCAGCGTGGCGCGGCGGGCCTCGTGCGACGTGTGCAGCGACAGCGCCAGCGCTGGCTTGACCTCGGCCGGGCCCAGGCGCGCGAAGCGCTCGAACACGCGCGGGTCGCCGACCGTCGACAGCACCAGGTTCTTGTGCCCGATGCCGCCCACCGTGCCCAGCAACTGGATGGCGTCCATCACCGCATCGAGGTTGTGCGCCGGCTCGCCCATGCCCATGAAAACGACCTTGTGCACCGCGCGCCGACTGCGCGCCAGTGCCACCTGGGCCACGATCTCGGCACTGCCCAATTGCCGCACCAGACCGCCCTGCCCCGTCATGCAGAACACGCAGCCGACGGCGCAGCCGACCTGGCTGGACACGCACAGCCCGCCCCGCGGCAGCAGCACCGATTCGACCGTCTGGCCGTCGGCCAGGGCCAGCAGCAGACGTTCGGACCCGTCTTCGGCCGGGTGCGCCGAACGCAGGGTCAGCAGCGCGTCCAGCTCGGCCTGCAGCGCGGGCAGGCCATCACGCAGGCTGCGCGGAAGAAAATCTTCGGGCCGACGCTTGCCGCTGTCGGGCGGCTTGGCCGCCAGCCACAGCCGCAGCACATGCTGGCTGTGAGCCGGCCCGGCGCCGAGGGCGGTCAGCCGCTGCTGGAGGTATTCGATCTGCATCGCGGCGGCAGTGTAGGCGGCCGTTCAGGGGGAGGCGGCTGGTGTGTGGCCCCAAGACAGTAATGTCCCCTTCGCCCCAGGTAGAAGTGTCCCCGCAGTTGACGGTGGGGTGCAGTCGCGGTCCGGCGCGAGATCCCGCACCGCGTGGCCGCGCGTCGCCGGACAATGCCGCGGCCATGAGCATCGACCTGCGCGCCCTCACCCGCCAATTTCCGCACACCGGCCAGTTGCAGGCCATCGTGCTGCGGCCGGCGCGCGGGCAGGTCGAACTCGTCGATGCGGTCGAAGCCCTGGCAGGCCGCGGCCTGCAGGGCGACCGCACTGCGGCCCGGGCGCCCACGGCGGACGGCGGCGGCAAGCGCCAGGTGACGCTGATCCAGGCCGAACACATCGAGCTCGTCGCCGCGCTGCTGCGCCGCGGCGCCATCGCCCCCGGGGTGCTGCGTCGCAACCTCGTGGTGTCGGGGCTCAACCTGCTGTCGGCCCGGTCGCCCTTTGCCGATGCGCCGCTGGTGCTGCACATCGGCGCCGACGTGCAGTTGCAGATCACCGGCCCCTGCGACCCTTGCTCGCAGATGGAAGCCGCCCTCGGCCCCGGCGCTTACAACGCATTGCGCGGCCACGGCGGCGCGACGGCGCGTGTGCTGTGTGGCGGCCGGCTGGCGGTGGGCGATACGGTGCGCGTCAGCGTGCCGGCGCCCTCAGGCTGAGGTCGGCGAAGCCCATCAGACGAAAGACGACGTAATTGATGGCGGCGTCGCCGGGTGCATCGGCGTACAGCACGATGCGCGCATAGCGCGGCACGCCCGCGGCGGCCATCAGTTTCCACAGGTCCTTCGCCGGCTTGGGCCGGCCGTCGGACTGCAGCAATTGCGCCGCAGGCAGATGCACGCGCGTGCCTGGCGTCGATCTGGCTGAAGGGGTCGCACCCGCGTCCACGTAGACCGGGGCATACACGCCCTGGCCGGCGGTGGTCGCGTCCACGAACCGGGCGGCTGGCGCCACTGCCGCCGCCGCAGGACGGCGCGCGGAGACCGGCGCCGCGGCGGAAGTGGGCATGGCGGTGGGTGAGGAAGTCGATGAGGCCGCGGATGAAGCCGCGGATGAGGTCGCGGATGAGGTCGCCGCCAGCCGCGGCCGGTTCAGCTCGCCGCCAGCCGCAGCCCACAGCTCGACACTGTCCATGTAGATCGAGACACGCCGCTGCCCCAGTTGCTCCAGCGCCAGAAAGGCACTGGCCGCGGCCGCGTTCAGCCCGCCGTCGGCCAGCACCACGGCCTCGTGTTCGGGCGGGATGCCGGCCAGGTCCAGCTGCCGGCGCCATTGGTCCCGCTGCTCGGGCGTCAGCTCGGCCGCGCCCGGGGCCGCCAGCGCCGGCAGGTTCAGCGCCAGCGGCACATGGCCCAGCGCGAAGTCGGCCGCCGGGCGCACGTCCACCACGCTCACCTTGGACAGGCCCATGCCCTTGAACATCGGGCTGGCCCACGTGCGCAGCCAGGGCGTGTCGCGCCACAGGGTCGGCGCGGCATAGGTCCACAGGGGCAGATCACGCGGGTCTTGCACCCAACCGAGTTGCGATTCCTGGAACATGCGCACGTCCCCGTGACCCAGCAGGTACTTCAGCGCAAAGAAGGGCACCGCCGCAGCGCCGCCGCCGCCGCAGTAGCTCAGCACCGTCTGCTCGGGGCGGATGCCCAGGTGAGCCAGCATGCGGCGCATCTCGGCCGCGGGCTTGAAGGTCTTGTCGGCGTTGTAAAAGTCGCCGGCCGGCAGCAGCGTGGCCTGCGGCACATGGCCGCCGCGATGAAACCAGGCCGCGCCGCCGTAGTAGTAGTCCGGGTCCAGCGCATCGAGCAGCACGTGGCGCGCCGGGTCGGCGCTGGCAGCCAGAAACTCGGGCAGGCGCACGCGCACGCTGGGGTCGACAGCGCCCAGGCGCACCTGGCCTGGCGCGGGGGTCGGGGTGGCGGCCTGCGTCACCTCGCCGCCTGCCGCGACCCAGGCGGCCATGCCGCCGTCCAGCAGCCGCAGACCGGCGGCGGGCAGGCCGTGGTGCACGAGGTCCCAGAACAGCCGCGCCGCCTGCCAGGT
>JBBSCX010000372.1:0-3720 GCA_038249905.1 Burkholderiales bacterium | reverse complement strand
GCCGGTGGTCGAAACCGGCCATGCCGATCTCGACCCCATCGCGCTGCTGCAGAGCTTCTACCCCATGGTCGAAGCCCTGGCGCGCGCCCGCGGCCTGGACCCCGACCGGCCGCGGCACCTGAGCAAGGTCACCCGCACCCGGTAAGGCGGCGTCAGTTCGTGGACTCCGCGACACGCTCACCGCATGAACCCCCCGCCGCCGCCCTCCGACCCCGATCCGCACAGCCTGCGCCAGGCGATGGCTGCCGTCGAAGCCCAGCGCGGTCTGTTGGGCGACGCCGTGACCGAACTGGCGCTGGCGCCGCTGCGTCAGTTGCTGGCTGCGGCCGCAACGGCCGAGACGGCCGAGACGGCCGAAAGGGCACCCAAGCTGCGCCGGGCCCAGGTGACGGTGCTGTTCGCCGACATCGTCGGCTCCACCGCGCTGGCTGGCCGGCTGGACGCCGAGGACACGCTGGAACTCTTCGGCGGCGTGCTGCAGCGTGCGGCCGAATGCGTGCGTGCCCATGGTGGCCGCGTGCTGCGCTTCACCGGCGATGGCCTGAAGGCCGCCTTCGGCACCCAGGGCGCCCATGAAGACGACGCGGCGCAGGCCGTGCAGGCCGGCCTGGACATCCTGACCGCCGGCCGCTTGCAGGCCGAGCAGCTTAAACAGCGCCTGGGACTGCAGGACTTTGCCCTGCGCGTGGGTGTGCACACCGGCGAGGTCGCCTTCGGTGCGGGTTTCGAGGCCGACAACACGCTGACAGGCGACGCCGTGAACGTGGCTGCGCGCATGGAGCAGTCGGCGCCACCAGGAGGGCTGCGCATCAGCGCCGACACGTGGGCGCAGGTGCGCGGCCGTTTCAATGCCGACCAACAGCCGCCGCTGCTGCTGAAAGGCTTCGACTCGGCACTGCAGACCTGGCTGGTGCACGCGGCTGTCGCCGCATCGGCCACCGACCATGCCGACGCGGCTGAGCGCGGCGTGGAAGGGCTTCGCGTGGCCATGGTCGGGCGTCAGGCCGAGCTCGCCCGCCTGCGGCAGGCCCTCGCCGCCGCTATCACTGCCGCCACTGCCACCGCCAACACGGACGGCAGCCTGCAGGCCGTCACCGTCGTCGCCGCGGCCGGTTTGGGCAAGACCCGCCTGCTGTGTGAAGCGCTGGACGGCGCGGCGCAGGAAGGCAAAGCGCAGGAAGGCAAAGCGGCCCCCGGCCCGCGCCTGCTGCGCGCCCGCGCCCAACCGCGCGACAAGCTGCGCGCCTGGGGGCTGTTGAACCAGCTCGTGGCCGCGCATTGCGGCATCACCGACGGCGACAGCGCCGAAATTGCGCGGGCCAAATTGTTGGCCGGCCTGACCCCGGGCCTGACCCCCGGCCTGGACGGCGATGCGCCGCTTGCGGCCGAGCGTCAGGCGCAACTGATCGGCCAGCTCATCGGCCTGGACTTCAACGCAGCGCCGGGCCTGCGCGGCCTGGATGCACGCGCCCTACGCGACCTGGCCCTGGCCGCGGTGCTGGCTTGGCTGGGTGGCCTGTGCCGCCAGCTTCAGTCCACGGCTGATGGCGACAGCAGCGGCACACCAGTCGGGGTGCTCGTGCTGGCCATCGAAGACCTGCACTGGGCCGACGAGGCCTCGCTGGACCTGCTGCAGCACCTGATGACGCAGGGCCGCCACCTGCCGCTGGCGCTGCTGATGAACAGCCGTCCGGACCTGCTGGAAAGCCGCCCGGGCTGGTGCGAGGGCGGGACCGGCACGCGCATCACCCTGGCCCCATTGACTGCCGCCGACGGCGACGCATTGGCCACGGCGCTGCTGCAACGCTTGCCGCTGGTGCCCACGGCGCTGCGCGAATTGCTGACCAGCCGCGCAGAGGGCAACCCGTATTACATGGAAGAGCTGCTGCGCCGGCTGCTGGACGACGGCGTCATCCGCCGCGACGGCGTGCAGTGGCAGGTCGACGAACAACGGCTGACCCAGCTGCGCCTGCCCACCACGCTGGTAGGCCTGCTGCAGGCGCGGCTGGACGCGCTGCCCGAGGCCGAGCGCGACGGCGCGCAGCGCGCCAGCATCGTGGGCCATGTGTTCTGGGACGCGGCGCTGGGGCAGATCGACCCCGACGCGCCGGCTGCGATGCCCGGGCTGCAACGGCGCGGCTGGCTGCTCGCGCATGCGGCCAGCGCCTTCGACGACACGGCAGAACGCCAGTTCGACCACCACCTGCTGCACCAGGTGACCTACGAGACGGTGCTGAAGGCCGAACGCCGCCGCGGCCACGCGGTCGTGGCGCGTTGGCTGGCCGAGCGCACCGCCGGCCGCGGGCCTGAATTTCTGGCCATCACCGGCGAGCACGCCGCGAGGGCGGGTGACGCCGCACTGGCCATCGACTGCTACGAGCGCGCCGCGGTTGAAGCCCAGCAGCGCTTTGCCAACACATTGGCCATCGACTGCCTGCAGCGCGCGCTGGCGCTGATGCCCGAGGGCGATGTGCCGCGCCGGCTGAAGGCCTTGGACAACATTTGCGATCTGGCCGGCCTGATGGGCATGCTCGACCTTCAGGAGCAGGCCCTGGACACCATGATGGCGGTGTTGGATCGCCACCCCGATCCGCACCTTCTGGCCAATGTGACGGTCGGACGGGCGATGCTGGCCGACCGGCTGAACCGCCTCGATGATGCCTTCGCGCTCGCCACCGAAGCGCTGGCCCTGGCCACCGACACGGCCAACGACGCTGCCGCGGCCCGCGCGCATGGCGAACTTTGCTGGCTGAACCGCGGGCGCAAGGACTTTGAGGCCGCCTGGCGCCACCAGGCCGCCGGCCAGGTCCACGCCGAACGCGTGCGAGATACCGTGCCGTACCTCGAGATTCAGTTCATCCAGTACGCGGGCGTGTTGGCATATTCCACCCACCGCATGGACGAGTTCGCTGCGCTGATGCACCGGTCCCTGGATCTGGCCCAGGCCTGCGGCGAGAACCGTACGCAGTTGAGGTCGCTCGACAACCTGTGTGCACACGCGGACGAGGTGGGGGACTTCGAGCGGATGGCGTCGTTGGCCGAGCACTATCTGAGCCTGGCGCGACGCCTCGGCGCCACGCGGGAGATCGGGAGGGCGCACTGGAGGGCCGGCATCTCCGCGCTGGCGCGCGGCGACACGGCGCAGGCCCTGGCCGCCGCCGCTCAGACCCTGGGGTTTTTCCAGGCGGGCTTGGACAGCCCGATGATCTTCCAGGCCTTGGCACTGGCCGGCCTGGCGCATGCCCAGCGTGGCGACGCCGGCGCCGCCCGTGCCGATTTCGTGCGGGCCGGCGAGGTCTGGACGGCACACGACCCGGAAGGCCCGCAGGTCGCCCAGATGGCCGCGCTCGTGGCGCGCCACGACCTGATCCTGGGCGACATCGCTGCGGCGCGCAGCGGTGTCGAGCACGCGCTGGCCGCTGCAGGCTTCAGTGCAGATCTCACCCAGGAGAGCTTTGTTCTGCATGCCGGACTGGCGTGCTTCGAGGTCTTGTGCACTTCAGGCGACACCCGCGCGGCCCCAGTTCTGGCGCAACTGCAGGAACGCCTGCAGGCTTTCACGTTGGAGCGCGGCGGCTCGCCCGAGGCGGCGCACGCGCTGCAGCAGCGCATCCCGATCTACCGCAGCGTGATGCAAGCACGCATGGACATCACCACTTCGGCGGCAGCTTCCTGAGCAGCACGATGCGGCCGCGCGAGACCTCGATATAGCCGCCCTTG
>JBBSCX010000371.1:0-3721 GCA_038249905.1 Burkholderiales bacterium | reverse complement strand
GGCCTTCACCACACCACCTGCACCGGGCCGGCCAGCCGGGCCCGTTCGAGCCAGTCGAACACCGAATCGACGGTGACGGTGGCGATGCGGCCGCCGTAGCGTTGCGCGTTCGGATGGTCGTCGAAGGCAATGTTTGCGGCCGTCAGGCGCGCGCCCAAGCGCGTCATCGTGTCCAGCTTCAGGACGGTGGGCGTGTAGCCGTTCCAGCGCAGCCAGGCCTGCGCGCCGTCGCGGCTGTTGACGCCGGGCGCCTGCGCCATGGCCAGGGTCTCGATGGCCCACTGGTTGCTTTGCTGGTAGGTCTGTGCCCAGGGGTAGGCGAGCATGCTGTAGCGCGGCTGGTGCAGTTGCGTGACGCGGTCCTTGTCGCGCAGCAGCGGCCACAGTCGGGCCTGCACCTCGGGCGCGAGCACGGCGATGCCGGCGCGGTACTCGTGCGGGTCGTCGAGGAAAAACTCGGCCAGACCCTGGCGATACAGATGGCCGCGGTCGCTGCCGCAGTGGTTGAGCTTGTGCACGACGCGCCAGACGGACGCCGTTCCCGGCTGGGCCGCCGGCTCGCGATAGGCCCAGCCGAGATGGCTCCAGCGCAAGCCATGGCGCGACAGGTCCTGGCCGGCGCGGGCCAGCACGACGACGTCGGCGCCGGTGGCGTCCAGTGCCTTGGCGCTGCGCTCGGCCAGTTCCAGCGCACGCTGGACCGTGGCCACGGCAGGCGGCTTGGCCTCGCAGGATCCGCCGGCCTGGGCCGGGGGCGCGGTCATCAGGATCACGACCACGAACACGCCCATGAAAGCGGACATCGCCAGTCTCGCCGGTCTCGCCAGCCTCGCCGGCAACGTCGGCATCGCCCGTACCCGCCGCACCGCCAGCATCTCAATCACCGGCAACAGACAGAACCACCGCAGACCGGCGCTCACCACGTCACCCGCTCGTTGTGCAGCAGGGCCTTGCCCAGCTCGTTGGGGATGAACGCGATCGCCTGGCCCGCCGCCGACAGCACCCAGCCGGCACCGATGGCGGTGACGGCCACCACCGTGCCCACCGCCAGCGAAGCGTCGCCGACCGATGCCGCCGCCAGCGTGACGCTGGCCTGCGCGCCGTCGCTGGCACGTTGCAGCACCCACACGGTGCCTTCGGACGCGGCGCCGACCGCGACCACGCTCAGTGCCGCGCCTGCGGACAACAGGGCCACCGGCGCCACCACCGACACCGCCACTGGCAGCATCGACAGCGCGCTGGCCTCGGAAACGCTGGACCCGCCTGTATGGGCGCGGGCCGGGCCGGCGGGAGACAGGATCAGGGCCAGGGTGGTCGCCAGGGCAAGCCCAGTGGCCTTCAGGGAAGTCTTCATGCGCGTTCTCCGTTCGGGAATGATGAGGGTGGCGAGGGTGATGCGAGTGTCCTGACGCAAGGTGTGCATGTGGGGAGGTGAGGGGTTGAACACGTAAGCGATCCTGCCGCGATTGGGCGTCGGTATCCAGCGCCCCTTGAGATGTGGCGCCCAGTACGCCGGCTGGTATCGTTTGCCGATACCTCAGGAGCCAACCGTGAGCAGCAGCCAGGATCTCGTCACCGCGCTCAAGACCGAGTTGCGGCGCGCCGGCATCACCTATGCCCAACTGGCGCGCGAACTGGGTCTGGCCGAGAGCAGCGTCAAACGCATCTTTGCCCGCCGCGACATGCCCTTGTCACGCATCGACGAGGTGTTGGCGGTGCTGAAGATGGACTTCGCCGAACTGGCGCGCGAGGTGGCTCAGGCGAGCCCGCCGCGGCGCGAAATGACGCTGGAGCAGGAACGAGCCGTCGTCGCCGACCCGGCCCTGCTGCTGGCGGCCATCTGTGTGCTGAGCCAGTGGACGCTGGAGCAGATCACCGACGCCTACGCCCTCAGCAAGCCGCAGGCGGTGGCCGCGCTGCTGGCGCTGGACAAGCTGGGCTTCATCGAATTGCGCGCCCACAACCGCTACCGGCTGAAGATCGACAAGACCTTTCGCTGGCGACCGCACGGGCCGGTGATGCAGTACTTCCGCCAGCACGCGGTGGGCGACTACTTCGACGGCGGCTTCGACGCGCCGGGCGAACTGCTGATGCTGGTGCACGGCCAGATCAGCGCCAGCCACGCGGCGCTGTTCAACGACCGGCTGCAGCGCCTGGCGCAGGACTTTGCACAGCAGCACCTGGCCGACCAGAAATTGCCCGCGACCGAGCGGCAGGCCTACACGGTGGTGATCGGCATGCGCAGCTGGCTGTTCTCGGCCTTCCGTGCGCTGCTGCGGGCACCGGCCTGAGCCCGCGGCGCCAACCGTTCATCCGTGCGGCTGACGGCTCGCGGCGGCTGCGCTGCGCTTCGTCGCAGGCCGCGCGCGGCGCGCTGCCCGGCTGCCTAGAGTTCACTCCATCGCAGCCCGCCACCCCCGAAAGGAAGCCACCATGTTCACCCGCCAAATCACCCAGCAAGCCGTGTCCTTCGTCCTCGCCCTCGCCGCCACCGTGGTGGTGATGGGCAGCATCGACGGCCTGGCCGCCCAGCCCGCCTCCGACGCCCTGCTGGCCGCCAAGCCAGCCCCGGCGCTCAGCAGCGCAAAGACCTGATCGCAGCGCGCTGCGATGCGTTCGAGACAAGGCCCGCTTCGGCGGGCCTTTTGCATGCTGCAGTCCAATTGCAGGGCCGGACGCGCCGCCCTCAGCCGCGCCCGACGAACGGCATCCTGGTCGCCATCACCGTCATGAACAGCACGTTCGCTTGCAGCGGCAGGCTGGCCATCTGCACCACGGCGCGGGCGGCATGGGCCACGTCCATGCGCGCCTCGGCACGCACGCTGCCGTCGGCCTGCGGCATGCCACTGGCCATCGGCGCGGACAGCTCCGTCACGGCATTGCCGATGTCGATCTGGCCGACCGCGATGTCGTGCAGGCGCCCGTCCAGCGCCGCGGCCTTGGTCAGGCCCGTCATCGCGTGCTTGGTGGCCGTGTAGGCGACCGAGTTGGGCCGCGGCGCATGGGCCGAGATCGAACCGTTGTTGATGATTCGGCCGCCCTTGGGCGTCTGCGCCTTCATCATGCGGAAGGCCTGCTGCGTGCACAGGAAGGCGCCGGTCAGATTGGTGTCCACCGCAGCGCGCCATTGCTCCACCGGCAGGTCTTCCAGCGGCACGCCGGGCGTGAACACACCGGCGTTGTTGAACAGCAGGTCGAGCCGGCCGCAACGCGCGCGCACGAAGTCGAACAGCATGGCCACCGAATCGGGCCGGGTGACGTCGCAGGTCATGACAAAGGCGCAGCTGGCGATGTCTTCCAGCAAGTCGCCGTTCGGCTGACGGGCCAGCGCAACGGACTCGCGCAGCGCCTCCACACGCCGTCCGGCCAGCACCACATGCCAGCCCTCGGCCAGCAGGGCCAGCGCGGTGGCGCGGCCGATGCCGCTGCCGGCACCGGTGACGAGGGCGATGCGGGGCGGGACGTGGTTCATGGCGGCGGCGGCGGGTGACGGTGCGGGCAGTCTATGCCGCGGGCCTGCACCGGGGGCATGCGCCGGGAGCCTGCACCGGGAGCGGTGCGGCTTGCGGTGCCCGGCGGCTCAGCCGCGGCGCACCACACCCGGCCGCGGCGCACCTTCACGGGTCCACGCCGGGCCTGTGAACCAGGGCTCGCCGCGCAACGCGTCGGCCAGCATCTCCAGCGCGTCTTGCCCCCAGAACAGGCGCGGTCCGGCAGGGCT
>JBBSCX010000370.1:0-3730 GCA_038249905.1 Burkholderiales bacterium | reverse complement strand
CCGCTGCGCGACGGCGACATCGTCAACATCGACGTCACCGTCATCAAGGACGGCTGGCATGGCGACAACAGCCGCATGTTCGTGGTCGGCGAAGGCAGCATCGCCGCGCGGCGCCTGTGCCAGATCACCTTCGACGCGATGTGGAAGGGCATCGTCAAGGTGCGCCCGGGCGCGCGCCTGGGCGACATCGGCCACGCCATCCAGACCTTTGCCGAACACGCCGGCTACAGCGTGGTGCGCGAGTTCTGCGGCCACGGTGTCGGCGCCCGTTTTCATGAAGAACCGCAGGTGCTCCATTACGGCCGCCCCGGCACGCTGGAAGAACTGGTGCCGGGCATGATCTTCACCATCGAGCCCATGATCAACGCCGGCAAGCGCGACATCAAGGAAGACCGCAAGGGCGGCCGCCCCTATGACGGCTGGACCATCGTCACGCGCGACCGCAGCCTGTCGGCCCAATGGGAGCACACCGTGCTCGTCACCGAGACCGGCTACGAGGTGCTGACGGTCAGTGCCGGCAGCCCGCCCGCACCGGCCTTCGCGGGCCTGGGCTACGGCAAGCCTGTTGCCGCCCCTGCTGCGGCCGTGACCAACCCTGCCGCGGTGACGGCCTGATTGCGCAGGCAGGCACACCCCGTGCGGGCGCAGGCGCTGGCAGCACAAGCTCGATGACGCCGCAGTACGACGCCGCGACCCGCGGGCCGGGCAGCGTGGCCGTGCTGCGAGCCCGCTTTCGTGAAGGCAAGGGCACCTTGCTGCAGCAGTTCGGCAGATCGCCATCGCGCGCGGCCGCGGTGGTGCGGCTGCTGCGTGAATTGGCGCACCTGGTCGACGACACCTTGCGCACTCTTTGGCACGACACCGCGGTGCCGTCGGGTGCGGCCTTGGTGGCCGTCGGCGGTTATGGCCGCGGCGAGCTGTTCCCGCACTCGGACATCGACGTGCTGGTATTGCTGCCCGATGGCGCAGCCGATACCGATACCGATACCGAAGCCGATACCGAAGCCGATGCCGGTGCCGAGGAACTGCGCCACGGTGTCGAGACCTTCGTCACCGCCTGCTGGGACCTGGGGCTGGAGATCGGCTCGTCGGTTCGCACCACCAGCCAGTGTCTGGACCTGTCGGCGCGCGACGTCACGGTGCAGACGGCGCTGCTGGAATCGCGGCTGATCTGCGGCTCGAGCGCGCTGTACCTGCGCTTTGCGCAGGCCCACACCGCGGCCATGGACCCGGCCGCCTTCCTGCGCGCGAAGACACTGGAACTGCACCAGCGGCATGTCAAGTACGAGGGCACGCCCTATGCGCTGGAACCCAATTGCAAGGAAAGCCCAGGCGGGCTGCGCGACCTGCAGGTGCTGACCTGGGTGGCGCGCGCCGCCGGGCTGGGCCGCAGCTGGCGCGAACTGGCGGCCCGCGGCCTGATCACGCCCTTCGAGGCCAGCCAGCTGGTCAAGCACGAAGGCACACTGCGTCTGATCCGGGCGCGCCTGCACGTGGTGGCGGGGCGGCGCGAGGACCGGCTGGTGTTCGACCTGCAGACCGCCGTGGCCGAGAGCTTCGGCCTGAAGGCCGTGAAGGGCCAACGCAGCAGCGAGAGGCTGATGCACCGCTATTACTGGGCGGCCAAGGCGGTGACGCAGCTGAACCAGATCCTGATGCTGAACATCGAAGAACGCATCAACGGCAGCGAACGTGCGCCGATGCGCCCGATCACCGCCCGTTTCCTCGACCGCGCCGGCATGCTGGAGGTAGCCAGCGACGACCTGTACACCGACAACCCGCACGCCATCCTCGAGACCTTCCTCGTCTTCCAGCAGACGCCGGGGCTGTCGGGGCTGTCGGCGCGCACATTGCGGGCGCTGTACAACGCCCGCGAGGTAATGGACGCCAAGTTCAGGCACGACCCGCTGAATGCCGAGTTGTTCATGGACATCCTGCGCCAGCCCAAGGGCCTGACGCACGCGCTGCGCCTGATGAACCAGACCAGTGTGCTGGGCCGCTACCTGTGGGTGTTCCGGCGCATCGTCGGGCGCATGCAGCACGACCTGTTCCATGTCTACACCGTCGACCAGCACATCCTGATGGTGGTGCGCAATGTGCGCCGCTTCTTCATCCCGGAACACGCGCACGAGTACCCGTTCTGCAGCCAGCTGGCGGCGAACTGGGACACGCCCTGGCTGCTGTACGTGGCCGCGCTGTTCCACGACATCGCCAAGGGCCGCGGCGGCGACCACTCCGAGCTCGGCACTGCCGAGGCGCTCCGCTTCTGCCGCACCCATGGCATCCACCGCGAAGACGCGGCACTGGTCGAATTCCTGGTGCAGCAGCACCTGACGATGAGCCGCATCGCACAGAAGGAAGATCTGTCGGACGCCGAGGTCGTGGCCGACTTCGCCCGCCTGGTCGGCAGCCCGCGCACATTGACGGGGCTTTACCTGCTGACGGTGGCCGACATCCGCGGCACAGGCCCGCAGGTGTGGAACGCCTGGAAGGGCAAATTGCTGGAAGACCTGTACCGCGCCACATTGCGCGTGCTGGGCGGTGCGCAACCCAATCTCGACGCCGAGATCGAGGCGCGAAAGCAGGAGGCGCGGCAGAACCTGGCCCTGCACAGCGCCCTGCCCGGCACCGAAGAGCCGCTGTGGCAGACGCTGGAGGTGAGCTACTTCGCGCGCCACGATGCGGCCGACATCGCCTGGCATGCACGTTCGCTGTGGCGCCATGTGCAAAGCCAGGTGCCGGTGGTGCGGGCGCGCTACTCGGTGGTCGGCGATGGCCTGCAGGTGCTGGTCTACGTACCCGACCGGCCCGACCTGTTTGCGCGCATCTGCGGCTATTTCGACAGTGCCGGCTTCAGCATCCAGGACGCCAAGATCCACACCACGCGCAGCGGCTACGCGCTTGACACCTTCCAGGTCGTGGCCACGCAGGGCCTGGCCCCGGCCACGCCGGCCGGCTACCGCGACCTGATCTCGCTGGTCGAGACCCAGGCCACGCTGGCCCTGTCCAGCACCGGGCCGCTGCCCGAGCCGCGCAGCGGCCGCGTGTCGCGCCGGGTGCGCAGCTTTCCGGTCACGCCGCGGGTGTCGCTGGCGCCCGACGAACGCGCCCAGCGCTGGCTGCTGACGGTGTCGGCCAGCGACCGCAGCGGGCTGCTGTACGCCATCGCCCGCGTCATGGCGCGCCACCAGGTCAACCTGCAACTGGCCAAGATCACGACCCTGGGCGAACGGGTCGAGGACACCTTTCTCGTCGACGGCCCGCTGCTGCAGCAGACGCGCGGACAGCTGAAGATCGAGACCGAATTGCTCGACGCCGTCGCGGCGCCCGCCTGAGCGCGATCGCGAGCCACCTGCGCCACACCATGGGACTGCGCCTCGTCACCGCCGCCGAAGCCTTTGAAACCGTCGCCGCCATCGGCCAGCCAGGCGGCTTCGATACGGTCATCGACGTGCGCTCGCCGGCCGAATTTGCCGAGGACCGGCTGCCCGGCGCCGTCAACTGGCCGGTGCTGGACGACGAGCAGCGGCGCATCGTCGGCACGCTGTACAAGCAGGAATCGGCATTGGCCGCGCGCAAGGTCGGCGCCGTCATGGTGGCGCGCAACATCGCAGCCCATTTTGAGCAGTGGGTGCAGGACAAGCCGCGCGACTGGCAGCCGCTGGTTTACTGCTGGCGCGGCGGGCAGCGATCGGGCAGCCTGGCGTGGTTCCTGGGGCAGATCGGCTTT
>JBBSCX010000369.1:0-3732 GCA_038249905.1 Burkholderiales bacterium | reverse complement strand
GTTATTTCGACACGGCGGTCTCGATTTCATGGAAGCCGTCGACGACGAAGTCGTAGTCCATGTTCGGGTTCGGGTCGGGTGGGCCGGCGGGGCCCCACTCCGCAGGGCGCCGGACGAAGGCTGTCCGGAAACCGGCTAGGTGGGCCGCATTGAGGTCGAAGTTGTGGCAGGCCACCATCAGGATCTGCTCCGGCTCCAGGCCCATCCAGCGTGCTGCGGTGGCATAGGCCTCGGCGTGGGGCTTGTAGACGCCGATCATTTCGCAGGAGATGACGGCGTCCCAGGTGATGCCATTGCGGCGCGACACGTCGACCACCAGCGAGGTGGGCAGCATCGTGAACGACACCACCGGCAGCACCTTGCGCAGGGCGGCCAGCGCGCCGGCAACATCGGGCCAGGTGTCCAGCGCATGCCAGCTGCGCCAGATCCGGTCGCGCTCCGCGACGTTGAAAGCATCCAAGCCGAATTGCGCAAGCGTCTCGTCCAGCGTGCGGCGGTGCACATCGACCATGTTGAACGACGGCCGGGTCTGGCCGACGATGCCCTTCAAGGCCCGCCGGCGCCAGTCGTTGACCACCTCGTGCCAGTCGGGTGCCAGGTGATGGGCCGCGCCGACGGCCGACATCGCGGCAACGAGTCCGCCGTGCCAGTCCAGCACCGTGCCGCCGGTGTCGAAGGCCAGGGCCTTGAGGTTCATTGCGTTCTCCGTTCGAGGTGGGGGTGACGCCGGCCGCGCGTTCCAACGATCACACAGCGGCCAACACTTGCTTGGGTGTGAAGGCCGGGCCCGTGGTGATGCGCTGGAAGTAGGACAGGAAAGCCGCGGAGCCTGCCGGCCATTGAGCGAGGAATTCTGCTCGCCAGCGCTCGGCATCGAAGCGGACCGGGACCAAGGCCACATAGGCCCCGGCGATGCGGGTTTCATGCAGCACCGGATGCGGCGAGGGCACAGTGGAAATGCGCGTGCACAAGCCGGCGAAGTCGTCCTTGAAGTTGGGCATGCCCGCTGCGCCGTTGTTGACCACGCAGCCCTGACGACCTGCCGCGACCGCGAAACGGCGCAAGGCGGGCAGGCAGGTGTGCGTGCTGGCGAACAGGTCCACGTCGGCTTGCTCGAAGGCCGATTGCAGCCACGGCCCAGCGGTCGGGTCGGCGAGGGCGGCGACGTCGAAGCGCCAGCCCGCCAGCGAATCGGCGTCACCGTGCACCACGCCGACACGGCAGCCCGCGACCTGGTAGCGCGCGAACATCGGCAACTGCGCGATGCGCTGGCGCAAGGTCTCGTGGCGACTGGCCGTTGCCTTCAGTTGGCGATGGATCTGGTTCGACCGTTCGACCACCGCCTCGTCCACGTCGTCCGGGTACGCGCAGCCGCAGCCGGCGTCGTCGGCGGATGAGTCGAACTCGGCTTCGACGTTACCGAGGATGGCGTCGTTGGCCAGCACCCGAAGGTTGATGTCGGAGAACGCGCGATCGTCCACGTTGAACCAGTTGAAGTCACCGTTGAAGCACAGCACCGGCGGCTGATTCCCGTGGGTGTCCGTGCGCGCCAACAGTTCGATCGTGTCGAGTGCCGGGCCGTTGCCGTACAAACCGCCCACGACATACAGCGTCGACGCTTCCCGCATGGGGGCTGCGGCCAGTGCTTGGGCGCCGTAGCGGTAGCGGAGGGGGCAGACGCGGCCCGGAGACGAGTCAGTCATTTCAGCATGCCTCGCAACTGCTGCGGCGTATTGGGCGTGACCGCGACATCGGCCACCACGACGCCGTGGCGCAGGGCGATGGCACGGCGGGCCAGTCGGGGCAGCAGGTCCAGATCGTGGACGACGCAGACCAGCGTGGCCCCACGCTCGGCGGCCACTTCAGCCAGCAATTGAATGACGTCGTCGGCCGCGTCCGCGTCCAGGCTGGCGGTGGGCTCATCGGCCAGCAGCAGCGTCGGCTGCTGGTGCAGGGCGCGGGCGATCGCTACCTTCTGGCGTTCGCCGCCCGACAGCGTATCGGTGCGCCGGCCGGCGGCCCAGCCCAGGCCCACACGCGACAGGGCGGACTGTGCGGCACGCCGTTCAGCGGCGGGCCAGCGGCGGAACCAGGTCAGGGGCGAGGTGTGGCGTCCGGCACCACCGATCAACACGTTGTCCAGCGCACTCAGCCGCCCCACCAGATGCAGGCCCTGGTGCACCTGCGCGACCCGGCAGCGCAAGGCTCGCAGCGCGTTTGCAGCCTGTGCACCGGCCTGCCGACCAGCCATTTCGGTGCCCAGTACGCGCAGACTGCCGCGGGTGACGGCATTGAACCCCGTCAGCGCACGCAGGAAGCTGGACTTGCCGGCGCCGTTGTGGCCGACCACCGCCACGCGTTCGCCCGCTGCCACCGAAATGCCGACGTCACGCAGCAGCACATGCCGCCCGGCGCTGACCTGCAGGCCACGGGCGTCGATGACGGCATCGATCGCGGCTTCTGCGCTCATGCTCATACGAGCCGGCGCCGCACCGCTCGGCTGAGCGTGTCGAACAGCGTGACCATGGCCACGATGGCCAGCAGCAGCGTCGTCAGCCTGCCCCACTGGAACAGCGACATGGCCTCGGACAGCAGCAGCCCCAGGCCACCGGCACCGACCAGACCCAGGATGGTGGAGTCGCGGATGTTGAACTCCCACACGTACAGCGTCTGCGAGACGAACTGCGGCAACACGGCCGGCCAGACGCCCAGGAAGAACACCTGCGCCGACGTGGCGCCGGTGGCGCGCACGGCGTCCACCGGCTGCATGTCCAGCGACTCGATCGCCTCGGCCAGCAGCTTGCCCAGCGTGCCGGCCGAGTGCGCCGCCACGGCCAGGATGCCGGCTGTGGCCCCCAGGCCCACGATGCCCACGAACAGCAGGCCGAAGACCAGGGTATGGATGGAGCGCAAGGCGTCCAACACAGCCTTGGCGGCGAACGACAGCACGCGCGGCGCATGCAGGTTGCGTGCGGCCAGCAAGCCCAGCGGCAGCGCCAGCAGCGCCGCCAGCACGGTGCCCAGCGTGGCAATGCGTAGCGTGGTCCACAGCGCGCGCCCGACGCCAGCGAGGTATTTGCGCTCGGTGGCGCGCTGGTCTTCGACGCGCAGCACCCGCCCGTCGGCGTCGCGTGCTTCCAGACGCGGGTTGCCGAACCAGACGCGCAGAAAACTCGGCTCGGACATCTCGGCGACCGTCTTCTGCAGGTTCTGCCACGGCTTGCGGCCCAGGCTCAACTCGTCTTCTGCCGCCAACGTCCAGAGGCTGGCCAGCACGAGCAGGGCAACCGCCAGCAGCAGCGCCGGTAGCGCCTTCGGCCGGATGCGCGGAACCGCGGTCGCGTGGCGCGACAGCGCAACCGCCGGCAGTTCGGCAGCGGTTGCGCTGGCGGCGTCCTGGCTCACTGCGTGACGAGCTTGCCGGTGGCCAGGCCCGCATCGCGAATCGGCCGGTAGTAGCTGTTGTCCTTGGCGACGAAGCCGGTGTAGCGCGGCGGCAGCAGGTTCGGGTTGCGCTTCAGCTCAGGGCCGACAGATTCGAGTGCGGCACGCAGCCGGGCGACGAACGCGGCATCCTTGGCCAGACCCGCGCGCACGGCCACGGCGTCGTTGGGCAAGGGGTCGGAGGTCCAGAACACCACGCTGTCCGCGGCCTTGATCAGGCCCTCGGAGATCATCGCGTCGCGGTTGCGGTTGTAGTCGGCACCGGCATCGATGTCACCCCGCGTGACC
>JBBSCX010000368.1:0-3793 GCA_038249905.1 Burkholderiales bacterium | reverse complement strand
GGGCGGTGGCTTCACCTGGGGCGCCGTGCTGCTCGACTTCTGAGCGCCAGCCACCCTTCGCAGACCGATCCAGACCATGACCGCATTTGCATTCGTCTTCCCCGGCCAGGGGTCGCAGTCCGTCGGCATGCTCGACGCCTGGGGCGATCATCCTGCCGTGCGCGACACGCTGGCCGAAGCCTCGGCCGCGCTCGGTGAGGACCTGGGCGCGCTGATCCACGGCGGCCCGAAAGAAGCGCTGGATCTCACCACCCACACCCAGCCCGTGATGCTGGCAGCGGGCATCGCCTGCTATCGCGCCTGGCGTGCCGAGGGCGGGACTGAGCCGGCCGCGCTGGCCGGCCACTCGCTGGGCGAGTTCACTGCGCTCGTGGTCGCCGGTGCGCTGAGCTTGGCCGATGCGCTGCCGCTGGTGCGCCTGCGCGGGCGTGCCATGCAAGACGCCGTGCCGGTGGGGCAGGGTGCGATGGCCGCCATCCTGGGCCTGGACGCCGAAACCGTGCGCGCAGCCTGCGACACGGTGGTGGCCAAGACCGGCGAGTTCGTCGCGCCGGCCAACTTCAACGACCCGAAGCAGACCGTCATCTCCGGCAACAAGGCCGGCGTCGATGCCGCCTGCGAGTTGCTGAGAGACGCAGGCGCCAAGCGCACGCTGCTGTTGCCGGTGTCGGCGCCCTTCCATTCCGCGCTGATGAAGCCTGCGGCCGAGATGCTGCGAGAGCGCCTTGCCGCAGTCACGATCAGCGCCCCGCGCATCGCTGTCGTCAACAACATCGACGTCGCGGTGCAGACCCAGCCGGATGCCATCCGCGACGCCCTCTATCGCCAGGCCTATGGCCCCGTGCGCTGGGTCGAGGTGGTGCAGGCGCTGAGGGCGCGTGGCCTCGTGCACATCTTCGAATGTGGTCCGGGCAGGGTGCTGACGGGTCTGGTCAAGCGCATCGACCCCGAACTCGTCGGCGCGCCGGTGCTGGACCCCACCAGCCTGGCCGATGCGAAGGCGCTGCTGGCATGAGCCTCGACACGCCGACCTCCCTGAGCCCGCGGACCGCTCTCGTCACCGGCGCCTCGCGTGGCATCGGCCGCGCCATCGCGCTGGCGCTGGCGGCCGACGGTTGTCGTGTCATCGGCACCGCCACCACGGATGCCGGCGCGGCCGCCATCAGCGAGGCACTGGCCGCGTTCCCGGGCAGCCGGGGCATTGCGCTGAACGTCACCGACGCCAGCGCACTGGACGCCGCCATCGACGCCGTCGTCAAGGCCGAAGGCGGCCTGCATGTGCTGGTCAACAACGCCGGCATCACGCGCGACCAGTTGTCCATGCGCATGAAGGACGAGGACTGGGACGCCGTGCTCGACACCAACCTCAAGGCCGTCTTCCGCGCCTGCCGCGCTGCGACGCGGCCGATGATGAAGCAGCGCTGGGGCCGCATCGTCAACATCACCAGCGTGGTCGGCGCCAGCGGCAATGCCGGTCAGGCCAACTACGCCGCGGCCAAGGCCGGCGTGGCCGGCCTGACGCGTGCGCTGGCGCGCGAGTTGGGCGCCAGGAACATCACGGTCAACTGCGTCGCCCCGGGTTTCATCGCTACTGACATGACCGACGCGCTGCCCGAGGCGGTGCGCACCGCTCTGCTGGCCCAGATCCCGGCCGGACGGCTGGGGAGCGCCGCAGAGGTCGCGCATGCCGTGGTCTTTCTGGCCAGTGCGGGCGCCGCCTACGTCACTGGCGCCGAGTTGCACGTCAACGGCGGCATGTACATGAGTTGATGCGCGGCGAGCCCGATGGCACTGCCATTGCATGAGGCTTGCGGGGCAGAGACGCACATCGGTGGCCTGTCCATCCCTAGGCAAACCCGGTCCCGCCCCGCCGGTAGAATCGTGGGCTGTTTACTCGAATCCCCTCCTGGAGGAGAAGTCATGAGCGATATTGAAGCGCGAGTCAAGAAGATCATTGCCGAGCAACTCGGCGTGCCCGAGACCGACGTCACCAACGAGAAGGCTTTCGTCGCCGATCTGGGGGCCGACTCGCTGGACACAGTGGAACTGGTGATGGCGCTGGAGGACGAGTTCGGCATCGAGATCCCGGACGAAGAGGCCGAGAAGATCACCACCGTGCAGTTGGCGATCGACTACGCGGTCAAGCACCAGAAGGCGTGACGCACCGATGACGCGTCGCAGGGTCGTCGTCACCGGCCTGGGGCTGGTGAGCCCGGTCGGCAATTCGGTGGCCGAGGGCTGGGCGAATCTGGTCGCCGGCCGCACGGGCATCGGGCCGATCACGAAGTTTGATGCCTCGGCCTTTGCGTGCCGCTTTGCGGGCGAGGTCAAGGGCTTCGACATCGAGGCCTACATCCCGGGCAAGGAAGCCCGCCACATGGACACGTTCATCCACTACGGGATGGCGGCGGCCATGCAGGCTGTGCGCGATGCCGGCCTGCCCACGGGCGACGCGCTGGACGAGGCTGCGGCCGAGCGCATCGGCTGCATCGTCGGTTCGGGCATCGGCGGCTTGCCGATGATCGAGCACACCGACGGCGAGTACCGCGAACGTGGTCCGCGCCGCATTTCGCCCTTCTTCGTGCCGGCCTCGATCATCAACATGATCTCGGGCCACATCTCGATCAAGTACGGCTTCACCGGGCCGAACCTGGCGATCGTGACGGCCTGCACCACGGGCCTGCACTGCATCGGCGAAGCCGGACGGCTGATCGAGTACGGCGACGCCGACGTGATGGTGGCCGGCGGCGCCGAAAGCACCGTCAGCCCGCTGGGTATCGGTGGCTTCGCCGCCGCACGTGCGCTGTCCACGCGCAACGACGACCCGGCCACGGCTTCGCGCCCCTGGGACCGGGACCGCGACGGTTTCGTGCTCGGTGAGGGCAGCGGCGTGGTCGTGCTCGAAGAATACGAGCATGCCAAGGCGCGCGGCGCCAAGATTTACGCTGAAGTGCTGGGCTTTGGCATGAGCGCCGATGCCTACCACATGACGGCGCCCGACATTGACGGCCCGCGCCGCTCCATGGCCATGGCCCTGAAGAATGCCGGCGTCAATGCGGACCAGGTTCAGTACCTCAATGCGCATGGCACGTCCACGCCGCTGGGCGACCTGAACGAAACCAACGCCATCAAGGCGGCCTTTGGCGCGCATGCCAAGGACAAGCTGGTGGTCAGCTCGACCAAGTCCATGACCGGCCATTTGCTGGGCGGCGCCGGCGGCATCGAATCAGTGTTCACCGTGCTCGCGCTGCACCACCAGAAAATTCCGCCGACGATCAACCTGTTCAACCAGGACCCCGAGTGCGACCTGGATTTCTGTGCCAACACCGCGCGTGATGCCACCATCGACATTGCCGTCAAAAACAATTTCGGCTTTGGCGGAACCAACGGCACGCTGGTATTCAAGCGCGTCTGAGAGCCACAGGTCTTTCTCCAGCAGCGCCGACCCCGGCACGCACTGACTTGAACCGCCACAATGCCCCGCCGGTGGTTTATCCGCTCGGGCGTTCGCCTTTTCTGGGCGGCTTGTTGCTGGTGCTCTGGCTTGCCGGCCTTTTTACCGTGTTGCTGTGGTGGAATGTCACGCGGCAGCCCGACTGGCGCATGCTGCTGGCGGGATTTTCGGTGCTGCTTGCTGGCCTTGCTGCACGAATCACCTGGGACAACTTTCCTGGCGGCCAGCTGGCGTGGGATGGCGACGTGTGGCGCTGGGAGAGTGCCAGCTACCAGACCGGCGCCGGCGAGCATGCGCTGTCGGTGATTGCTGATTTTCAGCAGCGGCTTTTGCTGCGGC
>JBBSCX010000367.1:0-3807 GCA_038249905.1 Burkholderiales bacterium | reverse complement strand
GTCGCGGGCCAGGGCATGGTGCTGCAGGCCGTCGTCGGCCAGCAGCAGGTTGACTACCGGGTGCGCCGCGCACAGCGCGAACGCGGCCGCGCTGCGGTCGGCGCCCACCCACACCGGCACGCCTGTGCGCCGCGCCATCAGCAGCGGTTCGTCGCCGACTTCGGCCGCGGTGCTGTCCGGGCGCACGGCACGCGGCGCGTTGTCGTCATGCGTTTCGCTCTGCGTATCGCGGCCGTAGCCGCGCGAAACGATGCCCGGGTGCCAGCCCGCGGCCCGCAACACCGGCACCAGTGCGATCACCGTGGGTGTCTTGCCAGCGCCGCCGGCGATCAGGTTGCCGACCACCAGCACCGGCACTGGCAGCCGGGGTGCGGCCATCGCGGCGCGCCGCTTGCGCGCGGCGTCGGCACGCGCCAGCAGGCCGTACAGCGCAGCCAACGGCTGCAGCGCCAGAGACAGTGCACTGGGCCGCTGACGCCACCAGTGTCGTGCCAGCAGGGCTTCCAGGCGCGCGCGGGCGCGCAGTCGGCCTGGGCCTGTGCCAGCCATCTTCAGCGTCGCGTGCTCAACGCGGCGCGGTGCCGGCCGTTTGCGCGGCGAAGGTCAGCCGCGACAGGCCGGCGCGGCGTGCCGCGTCGAGCACGTTGACCACCGATTGGTGGACCGCGGTGGCGTCGGCCGAGATGATGACCACGGTGTCGGCACGCCCCCCCGCGGCGGCGGCCAGTGCCGTGCTCAACAACTCGACGCTGCGTCCGTCCACGGCCTGGCGGTTGACGGCGTAGCGGCCATCGGCGGCCACGGCCACGATGATTTCGCCCGGCCGTTCTCGCAATGGCTCGGCGTCGGCCGCGGGCAGATTCACCTGCAATTCGGTGAAGCGCGAATAGGTGGTGGTCAGCATCAGGAAGATCAGCACCACCAGCAGCACGTCGATGAACGGGATCAGGTTGATCTCCGGCTCGTCGGGGCGGCGGCGGCTGAACTTCATGCCGCGGGCCGACGGGTGCGGGCTGGCTGGCGGGGGCTCATTCGCGGATGCATGCGCAAATTCAGACGCAGATTCAGGCGCGGATTCAAGCGAGACCTCACGCGGCCGCGGGCCGCACCACAAAGCGCATCAGGTGCGGCACCAGGCGTTCGGCCGCGATCTCCATGCCCAGCTGGAAGGCGTCGACGCGGCCGCGGAAGTAGCGGTAGAACATCAGCGCCGGGATGGCCACCATCAGCCCGAAGGCGGTGTTGTACAGCGCGATCGAAATGCCATGGGCCAGTTGCTGCGGGTCGGTGCCGCCGCTGCTGCCGGGGGCCTGCGAGCCGAAGATCTCGATCATGCCCACCACCGTGCCCAGCAGCCCCAGCAGCGGCGCCATCGCGGCGATGGTGCCCAGCGCGTTGAGGTAGCGCTCCAGGCCGTGCACGGCAGTGCGGCCGGCGTTCTCGATCGTCTGGCGCAGCGCCGGCTCGGTGATCCGCGGCTCGCTGACCACCGTCTTCAGGCCTGCGGCCAGCACGCCGCCCAGCACCGAGGTGTCGGCCAGCTTGTTCACCACGTCGGCGTTGGGCAGGCTGCTGCGGGTCAGGCCCAGCACCTCGTCCAGCAGTTGCGGCGGTGCCACCAGGCTGCTGCGCAGGTGGTACAGGCGTTCGATGATCAGGGCCAGGGCGACCACCGAGCAGGCGATCAGCGGCCAGATCGGCCAACCGGCCGCTTGTATGATGGAAAACAAGGTCTGGGCTCGGGCCGCTGGGGCCTGTAAATGAGGGGATGACCGCCGAACGCGGCGGATTATGGCCGATGCCCCGCAGCGCGCTGATGATCCCGCCACGGCGCCACGGCGCCATGACCGCTCCATGACCGCTCCCTGACCGCTCCATGAGCGCGCGGCCCGCCGGTCGCGCCTGACCCGCGCAGCCAGGATGTCAACCGAATCTGTGGACAAAACTGTGGACAAGGCGCTGGCAGCCGTGTCGGAATGGCGCCAGCGCTGGAATCCGGGCTCGTTGCTGAAATCTTGAGCAGCCGATAGTTCATGAAAATCAAGGACTTGCATGATTGTGTCGAGATGATGACGGGGGTCGTGGTCCCGCTCGCGAGTGATGCCGCGCCTGTGGAGTTCTGGCGCCGCCGGACCGCCGGATGGCGCCGTGCTTGACGCCGCTCCGGTGGCCGCCTTCGGTGGTGTGCCACGCCAGACTTGGGGTGTCGCGGCCCTGCTGCTGGCCACGGGCGACGCCCTGGCCGCGCGCTTTGGATCGGTCACCGTGCGGGGCGAGCTGTCCGGCTTCACACGTGCCGCCAGCGGGCACTGCTATCTGTCGCTGAAGGACAGCGGCGGTGCGCCGGCGCTGATCCGCTGCGCGATGTTTCGCCGTGCGGCGGCCCTTTTGGACTTTGCGCCCGCGGACGGCCAGCAGGTCGAGTTGCGCGGCCGCCTGGGCGTGTACGACGCCCGGGGCGAGTTGCAGCTGGTGGTCGAGTCCATGCAGCGTCTGGGCGCGGGCAGCCTGTATGAAGAGTTCCTGCGTCTGCGCGCGCGACTCGAGGCCCAGGGTCTGTTCGACCCGGCGCGCAAGCGGCCGCTGCCGCGCTATCCCCTGGCGCTGGGCATCGTCACTTCGCTGGGTGCGGCGGCATTGCGCGATGTGTTGACGACGCTGCAGCGGCGCGCGCCGCAACTGCGCGTGGTGGTCTACCCGGCGCCGGTGCAGGGTGCCGAGGCGCCGGCTGCTTTGGCCGCGGCCATCGCGCTGGCGGGCCGCCGCCGCGAGGTGGATGCGCTGCTGCTGGTGCGCGGCGGCGGGGCGCTGGAAGACCTCTGGGCCTTCAACGACGAACGGGTGGTGCGTGCCGTGGCGTCGTCGGTGCTGCCGCTGGTCTGCGGCGTGGGGCACGAGACCGACCTGAGCCTGGCCGACCTGGCGGCGGACCTGCGTGCGCCCACGCCCACCGCCGCAGCCGAACTGGCGGCGCCCGCGCGCGACGAACTGCTGGCGGCGCTGGACGCGCGCGAGGCCGCACTGCAGCGCGCGCTGGTGCGGCAGGTGCAGTCGCGGGCCCAGCGCCTGGACCGGCTGGCGCTGCGCCTGGGTGCGCCTGCCCGCGCACTGGCCGGGCAGGGCGCGCGCGTGCAGACCCTGGCATTGCGCCTGCAGCACGCGTTGCACGAGCGCCTGCGCCGCCACGCCGACGACCTGCCGCGGCGCGGGCAGCGCCTGGCGAGCGCGCTGGCGGCGCAAACGCAACGACAACGGTGGCCGCTGGACGCATTGCAGCAGCGCCTGCAGGCACTCGACCCTTCGCGCGTGCTGCAGCGGGGTTATGCCTGGGTCGAGGACGCGGCCGGACGCCCGGTCACGGGTGCGGCCGGCGTGCAGGTGGGGCAGCAGGTGCGCGCGGTCTGGCACGACGGGCAGGCGCGGGCCGAACTGCTGAGCGTGGAAGTGCGGCCCAAGTCCTGAGCCACTGAGCCTGACGCGCCTGCTCTCCTGCATTCGGCAGGCCCGCCTGCCGGGCCTTGTCTGGCCCTTGCCGATGTCAACCCTGGCGCTGTGGTCGTGTGACCTGTCGCACCGAGGGCGGGCCGACCCGTTGCCTACAATCTGCAACGGATTGCACGTCCGTCGCGGCGCATGGCGCCGCAAACGTGCCGGCGACAAGATTTCTCACCGATGTCTCCCCAGATTGGCGCCGACTTCGCACCGATCTCCATCACCCACGAGGACCGATTCATGGAACACATCCTGCCCGCCCTGCCGTACGCCAAAGACGCTCTGGCACCGCACTACAGCCAGGAAACGCTGGAG
>JBBSCX010000366.1:0-3811 GCA_038249905.1 Burkholderiales bacterium | reverse complement strand
GGCCTGATCGCAGGGGCGGCATGTCCTCGGCAGGGTCCTGTCGGTAGTAGCGACCGAACAGCCCGTACAACGCGGGCTGTTCTGCTTTCAGCGCCAGCGGCGCGACGAAAAAGGCCTCGCTGGCGACGGCGAAGAATTCTTCCGGCGCCTCGGCGCCATAGGTGTCGATGACGCTGGGTTCTTCAGCTTCGACACGCCGGACGAACTGCGCGTACTCGGCCTGCATCACCCGCGCCCACTCGGCCTGCGACAGCTCGCCGGGGAGCACCGGGCAGCCATCGGCAACGCCATCGGCCATGTCCAGTACATGGGCGAACTCGTGAATGACCACGTTGTAGGCGCTGCCACCGACGGCGCCCGCGCCACGCCCAGCGATGGCCACGTCCTGCCAGGACAGCATCAGCGGCCCGCCGGGCATGGCCTCGCCCGACAGTTCTTCGTCCCAGGCATGGGCCACGCCGTCTTCGTCCACGGTCAGGCGGGGCGCGCGCACGCCCGCCGGGTGCACGACGATGCCGACGAAACCGTCGTACGGCGCAAGTCCCAGGCGCAGCACCGGCAGCACGGCCTGTGCCGCAATGCTGACGGCGATGCGGTCGCTCAGGCGCAAGCCGCCGGCGGCGTGAAATTCCTTTCGGTCCAGGAACAGGCTGGTCAGACGGCGCAGTTCGGCGCCGTCGGCGGGGTCGTTGCGGCGCAGGAAGGGGTAGCGCACCAGCGTGCGCTTCCACAGGTCGTCGGGCACGGCGCGGCGGCGCAAGGCCTGAAGCTCTCGTGCCTGCTTCAGACCTTCCCACCAGCGGGTGAACATCGCGGGCCCGGGGCTCTGGGAGCGATGGCTCAGCCTGCCAGCGGGGCGCGCGTCGGTGCCCGCCGCTCGAAGCCGTCACGGCTCAGGCGCAATACCTCTGCGCGGTCGCCGCTGTCCAGGTCCCAGTCGCTCAGCACATGTCGCTTGTAGCCGGGCGCCAGCACATTGCTGCCAGGACGATGGGTGTGGCCGTGCACCATCTCGGCGCTGCCCAGCTGGTGCATCCATCGCACCGTCTCGGCGGTGTCGATGTCGGCGTCGGCAGCACCGTCGTAGCGCCGGCGTTCGGTGCTGGCGCGGCGCATGCCTGCGGCGATATCCAGGCGTTCGGCCAGCGGCCGGGCCAGGAACTGCGCCTGCCAGGCGGCACTGCGCACTTCGCGGCGAAACGCCTGGTACGGCAGGTCCGAAAGACACAGCTCGTCGCCATGGGTCAGCAGCACACGCTGGCTCCAGGCCACCAGCACCGTCGGGTCGGGCAGGCCCATCGCACCGCAGGCGCGCAGCCAGGCGCCGCCCAGCATGAAGTCGCGATTGCCCACCATCACCGCCAGCTGACGGCGCGTGGCCACTTCGGCCAGCACATCGACGCAAGCGGCTTCGAAGTCGCGACTGCGCATGTCATCGCCCACCCAGGCATCGAAGAGGTCGCCGAGGATGATGATGGCGTCGGTGCTGCTGTGGCGCAGGTGCTGGGCGAAGGCCTCGAAGGTGCGGGGCAGGGCATCGCTCAGGTGCAGATCGGAGATGAAGTCGATGGCCTGCCACTGCGCAGGCGCCGGCAGTTCGAACAGCGCCGGGCCGGCTGCACTCGTGATCGGCGCGGCAGGCGCCATCCGCGGGCCCGCCGCAGGGGGGGGCATCAGTCTTCTGCGGTAATGCGCTCGATGCGCAGGTCTTCCAGCGGCACGTCGTCGTGCGAGCCCTTGCGCCCGGTGCGCACGCGCTCCATCTGGTCCACCACCTCGGTGCCCTCGACGACGCGACCGAAGACGGCATAGCCCCAGCCCTGGGCGTTTTCTGCCGTGTGGTCGAGAAAGCCGTTGTCGGCGGTGCTGATGAAGAACTGCGACGTGGCCGAGTGCGGGTCGCCGGTGCGCGCCATGGCCAGGGTGTACTTGCGGTTTTTCAGGCCGTTGTTCGCCTCGTTCGGGATCGGCGCGTCGGTGGGTTTCTGCTTCATGCCGGGCTCCATGCCGCCCCCTTGCACCATGAAGCCCTTGATGACGCGGTGGAACACCGTGCCGTCGTAGTGCCCCTTCGCGGCGTAGGCCAGGAAGTTGGCCACCGATTTCGGCGCGGCCGCATCGTCGAGTTCGATGCGCAGGCTGCCTGCGCTGGTCTCCATGTTTACGGTCTTGGTCATGTCAGGGCTCCAGGGATGCTTTTTTGATGAATACCGGGGTCACCGGCACGTTCTCGTGCGGGCCGCGCGATTCAGTGGGCACGACGCGGATGCGTTCGACCACGTCCAGGCCCTCGACCACCGTGCCGAACACGGCATAGCCGCCACCGGCGGTGTCCAGGCGCGCGTTGTCGGCGACGTTGATGAAGAACTGCGCGGTGGCCGAGTTCGGATTGTTGGTGCGCGCCATCGCAACCGTGCCGCGCACGTTCGACAGGCCGGTCCCCACCTCCAGCGGGATCGGCATGCGCGTGGCCTTCTCGGCCAGGTCGCCCTTCATGCTGACAGTCATGCCACCGCCCTGGATCATGAAGCCGGGGATGACGCGGTGGAAGACGGTGCCGTTGTAGTGCCCGGCCTTGACGTACTGCAAGAAGTTGGCGACCGTCTTGGGGGCCTTGGCGGCATCGAGTTCGAGCACGATGTCGCCGGCACTGGTTGTCAGGCGCACCTTCTGCGCCAGTGCGGGTGCGGCCAGGGCCAGGCCCAGCGCGAGTGCGCCCAGGCCGGTCGCGGCGCGATGGATCAGGGAGGGTCGGCGGTGTGAGGTCACGGCACAAAGGCGCCGGGCGGGCGGCGCAGGCATGAAGACGGGGCGGAGTCTAGCGGTCCGGCGCCGGTGTCCGCAGCAGTGCCCGCACGGCGTCCAGGCGCTGCTGCACGGCACTGTCCAGCGGTGCGGCCAGGGCCGCCAGTTCCCAGGCCTGCGCCGCCAGCTTCAGATGGATGTGACCGAGGTTGATGCGCGCGGTGCGGTGGGCCGGGTCGTTGCGCAACGCGGTTTCCAGCGCCAGGCGTGCCAGTTCGGTGCGACCGGCGCGGTCGTGCAGCAAGGCGATGTTGTTCCAGGGGTCGGGCAGTTGCGGAAAGTCCTCGGCCAGGCGGACAAAGCTGCGCAGCGCGTCTGCGTCGCGGCCCAGGTCCATCAAGATCACGCCGCGCAAGAAGCGCAACTCCGCGTCGCGCACATCGGCGGCTTCGGTGCGCGCCAGTGCGGCGGCCAGGTCGCCGCGCTGCAGCAGGGCCTGCACCGCGCGCACTGCGGGGTCCGAAGTCTGGGCCGTGGCCACGCCCATGCCCATGCCCATGCTCAGGACCAGCAACAAGGCCGCGACCGAGGCACAGGCGCCGAGCAGCCAGGAACGGCTTGGCGATCGCGGGGAGACAGGCAGCAGCGGCAAGGTGGGGCGGTGCGGGGAGCGGGGAGCGGCGGGGGCGGCGGGCTCGGTGGCCTGAACTGAGGGGGCAGTCCGGCCGGGTGCGCCAAGACCCCACCGCTATACTGAAATCGATTCTAGGCGCGGCCTGCTGCGGCCGTCGCGCCGCTGCCGCTGCCCGTAGCGCCTGCGCCCGGCCAGGGCGTTCGGTGGCCCGCTGTCGGGGCCCGCCACGCCCTTCTCCCTACCCTCGCTTCTTTCCGCCCGCACGCCGCATGCCGCTACGCATTCACAACACACTGACGCGTCGCCTCGAGGACTTCCATCCGATCACCCCGGGCCAGGTGCGCATGTATGTGTGCGGCATCACGGTCTATGACCTGTGCCACCTGGGCCATGCGCGCAGGGTGCTGGCCTTCGACCTCGTCTACCGCTGGC
>JBBSCX010000365.1:0-3847 GCA_038249905.1 Burkholderiales bacterium | reverse complement strand
GCCAGCAGCGGGTTGCTGCTGGAGCCGGGCAGCCGCGCGTCGAGCATCTCGATGACGACGTCGATCTCGGGCACGCGCTCGGCAATGGCCTTGCGCGTGGCGTGCATGTGGCCGGGGTACCACTGGATGGGCATGGGGCGGATGGCGGGCGGTGGATGACGAACGGCGCATGCAGGCTGCGCGGCTGGATTGTCGCGGGCGGGATGCCGGGACGCGCCCGGGCTGTCAGTGTGCACAGTCAGCCTGCGCTCACCCGGTCCAGCACCCGCCGGCTGACAAAGCGCCGCGCCTGCCCCGTCACCGGGTCGTCGAAGGCCAGTTCTCGGGCCAGCAGTTGCAAGGGATCACGGTAGTCCGGCGGCGCACCCTCTGCAGGCGCCGGCCACAGCAGCGGGTAGATGCGGTCGCCGCAGATCGGCAGGCCCAGCGCGGCCATCTGCGCGCGCAGTTGATGTTTACGGCCGGTCAGCGGCGTCAGGCGGTAATGTGCAAATGTCGAAAACAGCGCAAAAGCATTCGCACTTTCGTGCGCCATATCTTTTGCGAGATCGTGCGCCAGCGCGGTGTCTGTCACCGCCCCGGCGCCCAGGCGGGCGATCAGTTCGACCCGCGTGTGGGCGTTGGGTTCGTCGGCCGCGTTGCCTTCTCGCACCGCCATCTGCATGAAGCCATCACCGGGCCTTTCGTGCAGGCAGTGGCTGGCGGTCAGCGGCAGCGGCAGGTCGGCGCGCCAGGGCGCCACGGCCTCGTAGGTCTTGTGCGCGCGCCGTTCGCGCAGTACCGAGATGTAGGCATGCCGGTCCTGCGGCCGCACGACGAAGGCCAGCACGCCCGCGGTCTCGAGGTCCAGCCGGTGCATGGGGACCAGGCTGTCGATGCCGGTCAGCCGCTTGAGCCGCACCAGCGCCGTTTCCTGCACATGCCGGCCCCCGGGCGTGACCGACAGGAAGTGCGGCTTGTCGATGACGACCAGGTGTTCGTCCTGGTGCAGCAATGAGATCTCGAACGGCACGCGCGGCTCGGGCGCATCAAGCGGCAGCTCTCGCCAATACCAATACACGGCACCCGCAGGACAGGGGTCGCCGGCCTGCACGGGGCGGCCCTGGGCGTCCAGCACACCGCTGGCCGCCATGCGCGCTGGCCAGTCGATGCCCGGGCGCAGGCGCGCCGTCAGGAAGCTGGCGACGTCGGGCCAGGGACCGCCGCTGACGGCGACGCGGCTGGCACCGACACCGTCGCGCGGCGGCGGCGTCCAGGCCGGGCGCGGCCGCGTCATGCTGGGCTCATGGTGGCGTTGTCATCGTGGTGCCTTGGCGTTGGATTCGCTGTGCTTTGGCGCTGTCTTGGCGCTGTCTTGGCGCTGTCTTGGCGTGACGGTGTTTCGGTCAGAACGCGTCCAGCCGCTTCGCCCGCGCCAGGCGCCAGGCCTCGCCGGGGTCGTCGGCGTCGAACACCTCATCGGCCGTGGTCGGCGTTTCGTGCAGGCGCGTGTCCAGCGCAATGCGCTTGTCGAAGACGAAGCACTCGCCGTCCCAGTCGCAGTGCGCATCGGGCAGCTGCGCAAAGTGGTTCAGGATGCCGCCTTGCAACTGCAACACCGGCAAACCCAGGCTGCGCAGCCAGGGCGCCGTCTTGTCGCAGCGCACGCCGCCGGTGCAGTACATGGCCACCGTCTTGCCCTGCGCACGCCAGGCCGGGGCCTGGGCGTGCACATAGTCGACGAAGTCCCTGAAGCGCTGCACGCCGGGGTCGGCCGCGCCCTTGAAGCGGCCCAGGCGCACCTCGAAATGGTTGCGGTTGTCCAGCAGCACCACGTCGTCGCGGCCCAGCAGTTGGCGCCAGCCGTGGGGCGTCACGTGGCTGGCATCGGCTTCGTCGGGCGGTGGCAAGGGGCCCGCCCCGGGTGCCGGATCAGGCAGACCCAGGGCGACGATCTCCGGCTTCACCAGCACCTTCAAGCGCCCGAACGGCGCCGTGTGCACACCGCTGTGTTTGAAGGCCATGCCGGCGAAGGCGCCATGCTGAATGTCGGCGCTTTGCAATGCGGCCTCGAAAGCCTGCACGGCCGCCAGCGGGCCCGCGACCGCGCCGTTGATGCCCTCGGCCGCCACGATGATGGCGCCGAGCAGGCCCTGCGCCAGCGCGCGCACCTGTGCCGCAGCCGCCGCCGGATCGGGCAGCGGCGTGAAGCGATAGAAGGCGCTGTGTTGCAGCGCGGGCGGGTTGGCGGGGGCGGTGGCGTCGGGCGAATGCATCGAACGCGGATTTTCGCAGCCCGGAACGGCCAGCCTGGCCCGCAGGCTCTGCTTCAATCGACGCCAAACTGCAACGAGAACTCCGATGCCCCCTGCTGTCACCACCGATCGACCCCAAATGCATGGCCGCCGCGCTGCACTGCGCCGTGCAGCCGCAGCCGCATCCGCACTGCTGATCAGCGCATGGCTGCGCGACGCCAGCGCGCAAACCGCGCCCAGCGCCTTCGCCGAGCGCTACACGCTGACCGCCCCCAGCGCCGACGGCATCGGCAAACGCTACATGGGCCGCGAGATCGCTGGCGTGATGGGCTGGCAGGCGGCGGGCTGGCTGGAGCGCAGCGAGCGTGAACAGGAAGAGCGCACCGACTTGCTGCTCAAGGCGCTGGCGCTCAGACCCGGCATGGTGGTGGCCGACATCGGCGCCGGCACCGGCTACCTGTCGCGCCGCATGGCGCGGGTGCTGGCGCCCTCAGGCCGGGTGCTGGCAGTCGATGTGCAGCCCGAAATGGTGACGATCCTGCAGCGGCTGGCGCGCGAGGAGCGCATCGACAACATCGAGGCACGACTGGGCACCGAGCAGGGCGTGCCACTGCCCGAAGCCAGCGTCGACCTGGCCATCATGGTGGACGTCTATCACGAGCTGTCGTTTCCATACGAGGTGCTGGCGAGCATCGTGCGTGCGCTCAAGCCCGGTGGGCAGGTGGTGTTTGTCGAATACAAGGAAGAAGACCGCAAGGTGCCGATCAAGCGCTTGCACAAGATGAGCGAAGCGCAGATCAAGCGCGAGGCGGCGGTTCACCCGCTGGTGTGGGAGCGCACCGTCGCCACATTGCCGTGGCAGCACGTGGTGCTGTTTCGCAAGTCGTTCGGCAAGGCGCCATAGGTTGACGCGCTGGTGTGGTGCGCCGAACTGTTATGTACTGATGACAGCCGCTCGCCGGTGCGCTCCAGCCACACGCTATGGCCCACAGCTGTCTTGCGGCCGAGAAGCCGACCTGCAGTGCGACAGGGCGCAGCAGATCGCAAGGCCTTCCGAATCGAATGTTGTCGGCCATGCGTCTTCGCCACCAAGTGGGCAGCGTCAAGGGCGAGACCCTGGCGTCCGCGACGGCCAAGTTTGCACTTCTGCTGAGGCGGTTCCTCCAACGGTTCGCCGCGGAATCTCGTTGCCTCGAACCGCCGCCGCTCTTTGAAGAATGTCCTCTGCGCTGGAAAGAAGCCCCACGCCTTCGAGTCCAAAAAGGAACTCGGATGTTGAGATCACCAGCAATTCGTCGGGGAGCCGCACAAGGAAGTTCTGCTTGCGAACGTCACTGTCCTCGAAAAGCAGGATGGCGCCATGGTTCTCATTGGCAAGTGGGGTCCGGTTGGGGTCAGGTCTCTCCTGTCTCCTCTCGGCCAGTCAGCCGAATTGCCAGACGTCGTCGGCCCGCAGAGATTGCTGTACGCATGTCGAGGAGCGTGGAGAGACCTGACCCCCGGGGGCCCGTTGGCGGTGACATAAGGGCAGCCGCTGGCCCAGTCCGAGTATCACCGCCCCGCCCACGGGCGGGAACCCGGTGTCAAGCCCTGGGCATGGCGACCCGGCGCCT
>JBBSCX010000364.1:0-3854 GCA_038249905.1 Burkholderiales bacterium | reverse complement strand
GTGCTGGAGTACATGCGGCAGTTTCCGCAACAGGTGCGGCGTGCCGTGATCGACGGCGTGGCGCCGCCGGACATGGTGCTGCCGGCCTCGTTTTCGCCCGACAACCAGGCGGCGCTGGATGGCGTGTTCGCGGCCTGCGAGGCCGACCCCGCCTGCCAGGCGCGCTATCCGCAACTGCGCGCCGACTGGCAGCGCCTGTTGGCCAGCCTGCCGCGCGAGGCCACACTGCCGCACCCGGTGACGTTGGAGCCGCAGCGCATCACCATCACCCGCGACACCGTCATCGGCCTGGTGCGTGCGCCGCTGTATGCGCCCGCGCTGGCGGCAGCCTTGCCGCTGGCCATCACACAGGCCGCGGCCGGGCGCTTCGAGGCCCTGGCCGGCTTGGCCGCGGCCTTGCAAGCCGGCGGCGGGCGGCGCCTGAGCATGGCTGCAGGCATGCACTTTTCGGTCGTCTGTGCCGAGGACGTGCCGCGCCTGGATGTGGCCGGCGTCGATGCGCCGGGCGCCGACTTTCGCAATGACTTTGCGCGCCTCTACCGCGAGGTCTGCGCCGACTGGCCGCGCGGGGAGGTGCCGGCGGGCTTCTACACGATGCCGCCGGCGCCCGCCGCGACGCTGGTGCTGTCGGGCGGCATCGACCCGGTCACGCCGCCGCGGCACGGTGCGCGCGCCACCGCAGCGTTGGGGGCCAAGGCGCGCCACGTGGTGGTGCCGAACGCCGGCCATGGCGTGATGGGCATGGGCTGCATGCGCGACGTGCTGTTCCGCTTTGTCGATGCCGCCGACGACGCCGCCGCGCTGGCGGTGGACGCCGACTGCGCCACCCGCGTGCCGCGCCCGCCGGCTTTTCAGCCGGTGCAGGCGCCAACGACGTCACCGACGTCACAGACGTCACAGACGTCACCGACGTCACCGACGTCACAGACGTCACAGACGTCACAGACGTCACCGACGTCACCGACGTCACAGACGCCATCGCCGCCGCCGACGCCACCGACGCCACCGACGCCACCCACACCGCTGACGCCGGTGAAACCTTCCGCCAGCGCCCCTGCCCCCGGGAGCCGGCCATGATCGAGATCCACCAGCTGGCCAAGCGCTTCAGCAGCGGCAGTGGCCGCAAGGCCCGCGTCGTGCTGGCGGTCGCCGGTGTCGACTTCATGGCCGCCGACGGCCGCATCACCGGCCTGCTGGGCCCCAACGGCGCGGGCAAGACGACCACATTGCGCATGGTGGCCGGGCTGATCACGCCCGACGCCGGTCGCATCACCGTCGATGGCATCGACGTGGCGCAACAGCCGCGCGCCGCGCTGGCGCGCATGGGGGTGCTCAGCGACGCGCGCGGCCTGTACCCGCGGCTGACGGCGCGCGAGAACATCGTCTACTACGGCCGGCTGCACGGCATGTCCACCGCCGCGGCCTCGGCCCGCGCCGACAGGCTGGCGCACATGCTGGACATGGCGCCGCTGCTGGACCGGCGCACCGAAGGCTTCAGCCAGGGTGAACGCATGAAGACGGCGCTGGCGCGGGCGGTGGTGCACGACCCGCCCAACATCATCCTCGACGAGCCCACCAACGGCCTGGACGTGCTGGCCACGCGAAGCCTGCGCGAGGCGCTGCGCCGGCTGCGCGACGACGAGGGCAAGTGCATCGTCTTTTCGACCCACATCATGCAAGAGGTCGAACGCCTGTGCGACTTCGTGGTGGTGGTCTCGCACGGCCGCACCGTGGCCAGCGGCACGGTGGCCGAACTGGGCGCGCGCACCGGCCACACCGACTTCGAGGAGACCTTCGTGAGCCTGGCTTTCAGCCCACAGGAACGGGCCGAGGCCCACGATCAAGCCCCTGACCGGGCCGATGACCGGGCCCGCCCGGCCCGTGTCACCGGCGCGGGGCCCGCATGATCGCGGCCGCCATCCCTGTCTTCGTCAAGGAACTGCGCGACGCCCTGCGCGACCGGCGCACGCTGCTGACGGTGCTGATCAGTTCGGTCGCCATCGGCCCCTTCGTGCTGGTGCTGATCTCGCAACTGGTGGCCGGCATGGAGAAGCGCGCCGAAGCGCGCACGGTGGTGGTGCAGGGCATCGAATACGCGCCCTCGCTGCGCAACTTCCTCGAACGCCAGACCTTCACCGTGCAGGCGGCGCCGCCCGGCTTCGAGCAACTGCTGAAGGACAGCAAGCTCGGCGAGCCGGTGCTGGTGGTGCCGCAAGACTTCGAGACCCAGATCGCCCGCGGCGAGGTGCCCGTGGTCGAGCTGATGTCCAGCAGCGGCAACCAGCGCGCGCAAGGCGGCAGCGGCCGCGTGCTGCGCCTGCTGCAGGGCTACAACCAGGAGCAGGCGACGCTGCGGCTGGCGGTGCGCGGGGTATCACCCGCGGCGCTGGAGGCCCTGCAGGTCGAAGAACGCGACCTCGCCGACCCGGGCGGCCGCGCCGCGCAGCTGACGGCCATGCTGCCCTTTTTCGTGCTGATGGCGGTGTTGTACGGGGCGCTGAACGCGGCCCTGGACACGACGGCCGGCGAACGTGAACGCGGCTCGCTGGAGCCGCTGCTGATGAACCCGACGCCACGCATGTCGCTGGTGCTGGGCAAGTGGGGCGCGGTGGCGACGGTGGCGATGCTGATCGCGGTGCTGTCGTGCCTGAGCTTCCTGCCGGCGCAGCTGCTGTTGAAGAGCGAGGCGCTGGCGGCGCTGTTCCAGTTCGGGTTGCGCGAGGCGCTGTGGTTCATTGCCCTGCTGCTGCCGCTGGCGGGGGCCTTGTCGGCCGTGCTGATGGCCATCGCCATCCGCTGCAAGAGCTTCAAGGAAGCCCAGGCCAATGCCACCGTGGTGGTGCTGGGGGTGTCGCTGCTGCCATTGGTGACGGTGCTCAATCAGGAAGGCGCCGCGCCCTGGCATCTTTGGGTGCCGGCGCTGGCGCAGACCACGTTGATGCAGCGTGCGCTGAAGGGTGAAGTGCCGCTGCCGTCCGACGTCGCCATCACCGTGGCCGTCTGTGCCGTGCTGACGGTGGCGGCGCTGGCCTGGGTGGCGCGCACGCTGCAGAGCGCGGCGCTGAAATAGCGAGGGCCGGCGCCGTCCGGCGCGGTCCGGTACCGCGCGCTCAGTTCAGCTCGTCGGCCAGGGCGCGCCGCACCTCGCTTTGCCAGGGCAGCGCGCGGACCAGCTCGTTCAGGTAGCAGGCGGCCTCATGCGCGGTCAGCACCGCGCCTTCGCGCCCGACCAGCTGCACATTGGTGACCACCGACATCGGGTCGGCCAGGGCCACGACACCGCGCGCGATCTGCACCCAGTCCCAGGCCATGCCGGCTTCGCCGTCGTCGAGGTGAGCCGACCAGAAGGTCTGACCGACGCAGTCGCGCGGACTTTTGCCGCTTCTCGCCACACGTGTGCCAAGGTGTTGGAAAGGCAGCAAAGGTGTCACGCCCGCCTGCCACAATAAAGGTGGCCAGGCACGCAAGGACCAGGGAGCCAGGGAAGGCATCGGCGGCGGGCGAAGATCGGATGCGTTCGGGTGCATGGGGCTATCTTTGGCCAGGTGGGCGCCGAGCGAAAGATGTAAACCCTGTCAGGGCGGGATTGCCGCCGTACGTGCTCGGGATGAGGGGACCATGCTCCCAGGTGGATATTCGTCGGTGATGGAGGCACGCAACCGCGATGAATTTCGCGGTGAGCTGATCGGCTTCGCGCAGCGGCTGGGTTTTCAGACCGTCTCGGCCATCACGGTCGTTGATCACGGCTTGGGCCAGGCCGACTTCATCACCGTGGACAACACGCCCGAGAGCTTCACCCAGGTCTATTTCGACCCGGCGCTGCAGCGCAAGGACCCGGTGATGCAGCACTGCCG
>JBBSCX010000363.1:0-3858 GCA_038249905.1 Burkholderiales bacterium | reverse complement strand
TGCAGGGCCGAAGTCGTCATCGGCTGTGGAATCGTGCGGTCGTTCATCACAACGCCTCCGTCAGAACTCGTTCATCACCACGCCCGCCAGCCGCGCCGGGCTGCCGCTGAAACTGGCCACCATTTCCTGCAATGCCGCCACGCGGCTGGCGTTCCGCCGCGCAATGATCAGTGCATTGCCGCATCGGGCGCTGATCACGGCCGCGTCGGCACCGTAACGGGCGGCAGGGGTGTCCACGATGACATGGTCGAACTTGGTGGCCAATTCACGCATCAGCAGTCCGAACGCCGGGCGCTCGACAAGTTCCAGCGGGTTGGGCGGTGTCGTGCCCACCGGCAGGATGAACAGGCTGGGCACACCGGGCACCTGCTGGATGACGTGGCTGTCGGCACGGCCGCTCAGGATGCTGGACAGGCCGGCGCGGTTGGACAGGCCAAAGACTTCATGCACGCGCGGGCCGCGCATGTCGGCGTCCACCAGCAGCGTGCGGCCACCCAGCTGGGCCAGCGTGACGGCCAGGTTGGCGGCGCAATAGGTCTTGCCGTCGCCGGCATCGGGGCTGATGACGGCCAGCGCGCGGCGGGGCTCGCCTTCGCCGTAAAGCCGCATCATCAATTGGCTGCGCAGCGCGCGGAAGTGTTCAGCGCGCGGGCCGAAGGGTTCGTTCAGCGTCACCAGTTCGACATTGATGCCGCGCTTTTCTTCCGGGCTGTACGGGTAGTGAAACTGCTGCGCCAGCGCAAACAGCACGTCTTCCTTGCTGGCCAAGCCCAAAGCGACCGCGGCTTCGCCGAAGCGCACGCCGGTGCTGCGCTGGTGGACCAGCACCTTCTCGACCTGGTCGGCGCTGAGGTTGCGCAGTTCGGCAATGATCTCGCCGATGCTGCGCTCTGGCGCATCGTCGCCGGCCGCCGGCGGCATCTTGGGTGGCGGCGCGTATGCCGCGCTGCGCATGCCTGCGGCTTCGACAACGGTGGCCGCGTCGGCCGATGAGTCCCTGAACTTGGCCACGGTCAGGCCCCCTGCGGTGAAGTGGGCGGCGTGGGCGCCATCAGGCGCTGCTGCAGCAGGGCCCCGCCCTGCCCGCCCAGGTGAAGTTTGGCGCCGGGCTTGGGCATGGTGCCCAGCACGGGCAGGCCCAGCGCGGCGATGACGTCATCGACGTTGCGCACGCGGCGGTCGCGCAGTTCCAGCAACAACACCACGGCCAGGGCCAGCAAGGTACCGATGAACACGGACAGCAGCGAGTTGAGTACGACACGCGGCGAAGAAGGCTCCAGCGGCGCCGTCGCCTGTGTCAGCACATTCACGTTGCTCTGCGTGGCCTGGCCTTCCAGACTGGTCTGCAAAAAGCGCTGCTGCAGCACGTCGTAGTTGCGCTGCGCGTTCTCGACATCGCGCACCAGCACCACGCCGTCGTCGCGCACGGCCTTCATGCGCAGCACCTTCTGGCGCTGGGCGTCCAGGCTGCCGCGGATCTCGGCCTCGCGCTGGCGGTTGATGGTGTTGGTCACGCCCACGCTGCCGGTGACCTTGCGCGTCTCGGCTTCCAGGCGGGTGCGCAACTCGGCCATGTTGGCCTGCGTTTCTCGCACCTGCGGGTGGTTGTCGCCCAGGCGCGTGGTCAGTTCCTGCAGCCGCGCCTCGCCGCGGTTGATGTCGGCCTTCAGCTGGCCGACGATGGGGTTGTTCAGCACTTCAGCAAGACTGTCGCCGCGTGCGCCCTGGGCCGCGGTCTGGCGGCTGGCGCTTTCGGCGCTGATGGCCTGCAACTGCGTCAGCTGGCTGGACAGTTCGTTCAGCCGCGCGTTCTCGATGTCCAGGCGTTCGTCGGTGGCGATGATCCCGTTGTCTTTCTGGAAGGTGCTGACACGGGTCTGCGCCGCCTCGACGGCCTTGCGCGATTCGTTCAGGCGCGTCTCGAAGAAGCTGCTGAACTGGCGCGCCGGGTCGACGCGCAATTCAAGCGCGGTGTCCACATACGCTTGCACGAACGCATTCGCCAGGCCGGCGGCAAAACGCGGGTCGGCAGCCTTGTAGCTGACGGCGATGACGCTGCTCTCGCGCGAAGGCACCACGTCCATCTGCCGCTGAAACACGTTGCCCAGCCAGGTCTCGATCGTGCCCTCGCCCCCGGTCTCGTCCAGCCACTGCTGCCGCACCTGCGGGTTGTCGGCCAGCCTCAGGTTGCGCACCACGCGCTGCGCCACACGGTCGCTGCGGATGATGTCCACCTGCGTGGCCATCAGCGCCGGGCTGGCGGCACCGCCATAGACCAGGGCCGAGACCGGGTCGGGCTTGAAGTCCAGCACCACGCTGGCGGTGGCCGAATACTGCTTGGGCAGCAGCAGGCTGACGACCACGGTGGTGGCCACGGTCAGCCCGAACACCAGCAGCGCCACCCACCAGCGTGCACGCAGGATGGAGAGAAATTGTCCGAAGGTCATGCGGGGTACTCCAGGGTCACCAGTGGCGCGCGCGCCCGGACCGGTGCAGGTATCGAGTGCGGGTGGTCGTTCAGGAAGGGATCAGCGAAAGGCGTGCCAGGCATGCGGATGGACGAGAGGACGAAGGACGAAAGGGCGTAAGGGCGAAAGCTGAGCCTGCGCTCAGAACAGGCTCTCGCGCACGTACACGACATCGCCTTCGCGGATGCGGTCGTCCATGACGGGTTGCACCACCTCGACCTTGCCGTCCGCGCCCTTGCGGTGGATGCGGATGCCGCGTTCGGTGCCGCGCTGCGTCAGCCCGCCGCCGGTGGCCAGAACCTGCATCAGGGTCATGTCGCGTTCCAGGCGCAGCGGGCCGGGGCGTTGCACTTCGCCGTAGATGTAGACCAGGGGCTGGCGATCGACCCAGACGGTGTCGCCGTTGACGATGATCAGGTCGTTGGCGGCGCCGCCCGCGCTGAACAGCAGCGGCAGGTCCACTTCCTGGCGCAAGGGCTGGCCGTTGCGCGTGCCGGTGACGACCACGCGCTCGGCGCCGCTGGGCGAAACGCCGCCGGCCATGGCCAGCAGGTCGGTCAGGCGCATGTCGGCCACTTCCAGCGGAAAGCGCCCCGGCCGGTTGACCTGGCCCAGCACACTGGCCTGGTTGCCGCGCACCTGCAGTACCACCATCGTCACCTGCGGGTTGCGCACGAAGCCGCCGTTGCGCAGGCCCTCGGCCAGCAGGCGTTCGGCGGCCGTCACCGTCTGCCCGCCGATGCGCACATTGCCCAGCAGCGGGAACGAGATGACACCGGCCTCGGTGACGCGGGTTTCCAGCGTCAGGTCGGGATTCTGAAACACGCCGATGCGCACCACATCGCCCGACCCCAGGCGGTATTCGTTGACGGCACTGCCACTGCTGGCCGCCGCCGTCTGTGCGGTTGCGGGTGCTGTCAGGCCCAGGGCCAGCAGCGTGGCAAGTCCAGCGGCCGTGGCGGCACGCGCTGCGGCGGCGGGCAAGGCCCGGAAAAAGCGGATGGAAATCATCACTTGAGACCCAGACCCTTGCTGATGTCGGCAGGGTTGAGCGCCCCGCTGGATGGCGTGGCGGGTGCGGCAGGTGCCGGCGCGGCGGCCGGTGCACCCGTGCCCGCAGCCACACCCTCACCGGTAGCCGCACCCGCGGGCGCCGACGCGGCGGCCTCGGCGAACTTGCCCACGTACTGGATGGTGGCCGCGGCGCGCATGGCCTTGATGTCTTCTTCGACCAGTTTGCGGCGGCGTTCGTTGGCGATGAACTGCTCGATCGCCGGGCGCGCCTGTTCCAGCGTCACCGGCTGGCTGCGAGACCCGGCCAGCACGACCACCTGCACGCCATTGGGCGCCGGCACCACCATGGCCTGCCCGTCCTGCATGCGGGCAAAGG
>JBBSCX010000362.1:0-3862 GCA_038249905.1 Burkholderiales bacterium | reverse complement strand
TGCCGCGCGCCTGCGTGTCGGTCGTGATCCCGGCCTTGAACGAAGCCCGGCGCATCGCCAGCGTGGTGACCTTTGCGCTGGCCGACCCGGTGGTGGCCGAGGTGGTGGTCATCGACGACAGCTCCATCGACGACACCGCGCGCCTGGCGCGCGAGGCCGGCGCGCGTGTCAGTCGCAGCAGCATGATGGGCAAGGGCCCGTCGATGGCCGATGGCGTGGAGTACGCGCAACACGACTTGCTGGTCTACCTCGACGGCGATCTCGCCGGCCTGCGCCCGGGGCTGATCGGCGACCTGGTGCGCCCGCTGTTCGCCGACCGTGCCGACTTCGTCAAGGCCCGCTTCGGCCGTGGCGGCGGGCGCGTCACCGAGCTGACGGCCAAGCCGATGCTGAAGGTGTTCTTTCCGGAGATCGCGCACTTCATGCAGCCCCTGGGCGGCATCATCGCCGCGCGCCGCAGCCTGCTGCGCCAGTTGCCGTTCGAGGACGGCTACGGAGTCGACATCGGCCTGCTATTGGACGCCTGGCGTGCCGGTGCGCGCATGGCAGAAGTGGACATCGGCTCGCTTGAAAACGACAGCCAGCCGCTGCTGGACCTGACGGTGATGGCCAACGAGGTGGCACGCGTCATCTACGCGCGGGCGCGTGACGCGGGCCGCCTGCACATGGACCAGATCGTGGCCATGTACGAGACGCAGCGCCAGGCCGCCGCCAGCATCGACTACATCCTGACGCGTCGCCGCGGCCGCCAGCGCCTGTTGCTGCTGGACATGGACGGCACCATCACCACCACGCGCTTTGCCGTCGAACTGGCGCGCGCCAGCGGCCAGGAAGAGGCGCTGGCGCAATTGCTGGACAGCCCGCAGGACGACACCGCGGCGCGCAGCGAACGCATCGCGATGTTGTTCCGCTTCGTGCACAAGCAGGTGTTCGAGCGTGTGGCCCGCGCCGCGCCCATCCGCCCCGGGGTGATCGAGTTCGTCAACCGCATGCGCCGCGCCGGCTTCATGGTGGGGGTGCTGTCGGACAGCTATTTCATCGCCGCCGATGTACTGCGCCGGCGCGTCTTTGCCGACTTCGCGCTGGCGCACACCATGCATTTCGACGGCGACGCGTGCAGCGGGCAGGTGCGCCTCAACCCCGCCTTCCTGCGGCCCGAAGGCGAGGGACCTGAATCGGGCCCCGCGGTGTGCAAGAGCCATGTACTGCGCCGCTTCCGCGCCGACAGCGCCGGCCCGCCGCTGCTGGAATGCTGGGCCGTGGGCGACAACCTCAACGACCTGGGCCTGCTGCAGGCGGCCGACCGCGGCTTTGCGATCGAGCCCAAGGCCCTGCGGCTGCGCCAGACCCCGGGCGTGGTCGTGATCGAAGATTTCGAGAGCCTGCTGCCGCAGGTGCCCGCCGCCGTGCCGCAGGCGGTGGAGGCACCGACGCCGCAGCCATGACGGCCCGATGACCGCGCTCGACTGGGCCGTCATCACGCTGTACCTGGGCGGCACGCTGGGCCTGAGCGCCTGGCTCGCCAGGGGCCAAGCCAGCCCCGCGGACTACTACGTCGGCGGCCGCAAGCTGCCCTGGTGGGCGCTGGCCGTGTCGATCCTGGCCACCCAGTCCAGCGCCAATTCCTTCATCGGCATTCCGGCCTATGTGGCCCTGGTGCCCGGCGGCGGCCTGACCTGGCTGCAGTACGAACTGATGCTGCCGCTGGCGATGGTGTTCGTGATGCTGGTGCTGGTGCCGGTGCTGCGCGGGCTGGCGTTGATCAGCGTCTACGAATATCTGGAACGCCGCTTCGACCGCCCGACCCGGCTGGTGATGTCGGCGGTGTTTCTGATTTCGCGCGCCGCCGCCACGGGCGTGGCGGTGTATGCGATGGCGGTGGTGGTGCAGGTGCTGACGGGGCTGCCGCTGCCCTGGTGCATCGTCGGCGTGGGCGGGCTGACGGTGCTGTACGACACGCTGGGCGGCATGCGCGCCGTGGTCTGGACCGATGTGGTGCAGATGGTGGTGCTGCTGGGCGGCGTTGTGGTCTGCGGCGCCGTCGCCTGGCAGGTCATGGGTGGAATGGCCGGTGGCGGCGCGGCGATCCTGGCCGCGGTCGCGCCCGAGCGCCTGGCCGCAGTCGAACTGGCACACGGCCTGGGCGACGGCGCGCGCGCGCCGCTGTGGGGCTTCGTCGTCGGCGGGCTGGTGCTGTACATCGCCTACTACGGCGTCGACCAGAGCCAGGTGCAGCGCCAACTGGCCGCCACCGACGTGCGTGCGGCCCAGCGCGCGCTGCTGTTCAACGGCTGCGCGCGCCTGCCGCTGACATTGCTGTACTGCGGCCTGGGGCTGGCATTGGCGGCCGTGTACGCCGGCAGCGAGGCGCTGCGCGACGCGGTGCCGGCCGGGCGGCTGGACTACCTGGTGCCGCGTTTCATCGAGCTGTTTCTGCCAGCCGGCCTGCGCGGCCTGCTGGTGGCCGCGATCCTGGCTGCCGCGATGTCCAGCCTGGACTCGGCGCTGAACAGCCTGTCGGCGGCGACCTTGCGCGACTTCATCGAGCCGCGGCTGGGTGACGCCGCCTCGCCGGCGCGGCGGCTGTGGGCGTCGCGCGCGGTGACGGCGCTCTGGGGCGTGCTGATCGTCGTCTTCGGCCTGTTCGTCGGCGACATCGCCAGCAGCGTGGTCGAAGGCATCAACCGCGTCGGCGCGCTGTTCTACGGCCCTTTGCTGGCGGCCTTCGTGTGCGGCATCCTGGACCGCCGCGCGCGCGGCCCGGCCGTGCTGGCCGGCGTGGCCGCGGGCCTGGGCCTGAACGCCGCGCTGGCCTGGGGCCTGGGCGCGCAGGTGTTCTGGATGTGGTGGAACCTCAGCGGCCTGGTCGCTGCGGTGGCCGTCACCTGGGCCGGCAGCCGCCTGCTGGCGCCGCCACAACCGGCGCAGTTGGTGGGCACGGTGCTGGACGTCGCACTGCTGCGCCGCACCTGGGCCGCCGACCGCGTGTCGTATCTGGCCTTGTTGGCCTTCGGCGCCGCCGCTGCGGTCGGCGTGTTCATGCTCGGCGTGCGCTGAGCGTTCCTTCGTTTGCAAACCGGATTTACACACCCTACCCATGTCACTGCGTCAATTCATCTCCGCCCGCCGGTGGCTGCGCACGCTCGGCGCCATCCGCAGCGGCATCACCTACAGCTGGACCGAGGCCTCGCGCATGCTGGGGCTGGAGGAAGACCTCTACACCCACCCGCTGCACAAGGACCTGGCGCGGCCGGTGGAGGTGGTGCTGATCGGCGCCGGCCACCGCGGCAATATCTACGCCGACTACGCGCTGATCAGCCCGAAGGAGATGCGCATCGTCGCCGTGGCCGACCCCTCGCCGGCGCGCCGCGCGCGCATCGCGGCCGAGCACCGGCTGCCGCCCGAGCGCTGCTTCGCGTCGTGGGACGAGGCCCTGCGCGAAGGCGACGCACAGGCCCGCCGCCTGGGCGACGCCGTCATCGTCGCCACTCCTGATGCCATGCACGTGCAGCCGGCGCTGCGTGCGCTGGCGCAGGGCTACGACCTGCTGCTTGAAAAGCCGATCGCGCCGACCGAGGCCGAATGCCGGCAGATCCTGGCCGCCGCGCAGGCCAGCGGGCGCATCGTCGGCGTGTGTCATGTGCTGCGCTACACGCCGTACTTTCGCGAGCTCAAGGCCATCCTCGACGCCGGCATGATCGGCCAGATCATCAGTGTGCAGCACCTCGAACCCATCGAGCACACGCACATGAGCCACAGCTACGTGCGCGGCAACTGGCGCAGCAGCAAGACGGCCACACCCATCATCCTGGCCAAGAGCTGCCACGACACCGACATCATCCGCTGGCTGGTGGGCGCCCAT
>JBBSCX010000361.1:0-3886 GCA_038249905.1 Burkholderiales bacterium | reverse complement strand
CTGAAACGTGTTGGCTGGAGGATCTTAGGCCGCTTGCAGCTGTGACCGACGGGCTGGCGCACGCCGCGGCGCCCGGCCTTGCAGGCCGCGTTCGCGCTTGCAAGCGCGAACCCCTCCTGAGGCGCAGGACCGAGCGCAGGCGCGCTCCCGCGTCCACAGTCGGCCTGCAGACCCACGTGCGTGAGGATCTTTTCGATCACCGGCTGTTCCAGGATCGCGGCGATGATCTTCAGCTCGCCGCCGCAGTTCGGGCAGTGCTCCCGGTCGACCTCGAAGACCCGCTTGCGCAGCTTGGCCCAGCTCAGCCGAACCGGGCGGTAATGCGCGCACGTGGCTACGCGCTCAGCGGGCGGTTTGGCCGGCGCGGGCGGGTCGGGTTCTTGCGGCACCACCAGCGCGCGCTGCTTGGCGTTGGGCGCCAGCAGACCGTGAAAACGGATGAAGTGCGGCCTTGGCCTGGGCACCAGTGCCGCAAGCCGCTGCATGAATTCCAGCGGCGACATGACGAGGTGCGTGGTGCCGTCGCGCCAGGGTGTCTTGAGTTTGAGCACCGCTTGCCCGGCAGCGTTGGTTTGCACGCGTTCATTGGCCAGCGCTGGGCGCGTGATGTAGCGGCAAAGTTGCTCCAGCGCCTGGCGGTCGGAGGTGGATGTTCAAGTTGGCGGCCGATCCAAAGCGCTGGATCAGCGTGACCGCGTCGCTGTCGGCCTGTTCGGCCTTCAACCCGTCCTGATCGAGCAGGTGTCGCGTGATGACGCGGTGCACCACCTGCAGCTCGGGCGTCACCAGCTTGGGTTCCGCGGCCAGCAGCAAGCGAAGCGGGATCGGAAGCCGAACTTGGCAGACCCGCACCCACTGACGCACCGGCACGTGCGGCAGGACGTGGTCGACCAGGTGCGCCGCCGTCTGGGCCATGCGCCGGGCGCCGCACGACGGGCAGAAGCGTCGGCGTCTGCACGAGAAGGCGACCAGCTTGTCGTGCCGCAGTCACCGCATCGCAAGCGCAGGAAGCCGCTTGAGGCTGTCACGCACCTGCGAGCGGCTGTCATAAGTACAGAACAGTTCGGCGCACCAAACTCAATCACCCAGATTGCGGCGGCTCGCCCGACCACACCGTGCCGCCGTCGGCTGAGTGCTGCACGGTCAGCGCGCGCAGCACACTGGTCTTGCCGATGCCGGCCTCGCCCCCCAGCAGCGCCACGTGGCCTTGCCGGGTGGCGGCCTGCAAGCGGTCGTGCAGCGCCCGCAGCAAGCCTTCGCGCTCGACCAGTGCCGGGGCGCCTTCCTTGCTCACGTCTTGGGCCGGTTCAGCGCCCCCGCATCCGCCCGCCGCGTGTGCAGGTTGAAGGTCGCCCCCTGCGTCAGGATGTGCAATTTGACGCCCAGCAGGCACACCGGGCGGCCCTCGTCGATGCTGTCCATGCTGCTGAACTGCACCTCGGCCGCATCGACCACGGTGATGCCGCCACTGCCTTCGACATGCACGGTGTTGTCGGGCGCGATGAAGGCGGCCGTGTCCTCGTCCAGCCCCAGGCCGATGGCGAACGGGTTATAGGCCAGCGCCGTCAACAGCCGGCCCAGGCGGTCGCGCTGGCGGAAATGCTGGTCGATGATGAAGCGGTTGGTCAGCCCCAGGCCCGCGGCCAGGCGCACGCTGCCGGCCACGGGCGTGCTGCCTTCGTCACCGAAGGCGATCATGTGTTCGCTGATGAAGGCCGCGCCCGCACTGGTGCCAGCCACCGGCACGCCGGACGCGTTCATTGCCCGCACCGCCCTGGCGATGGCGGTGCCGCCGATCAGCGTGCCCAGGCGCAACTGGTTGCCGCCGGTGAAAAACACGCCGCTGGCGCGTTGCAGGCGCTCGATGCGGCCGGGTTCTTCGGCGTCGCGGCGGGTGTCGAAGTCGATGGCGGTGACGCGGGCGGCGCCCAGGTCCATGAAGATGCGCTCGTAGCGCGGCCCGGTGCTCAGCAACTGGCTGGCGGTGGGCACGACGACGATGTCGGCCTCGCCGCCGCCGGCTTGCTCAGCCAGAGCGACAAAGCGGCGCAGGATGGCCGGCGTGTCTTCTTTTTCCTCGGCGCCGCCGATGGGAATGATCCAGCCGCGCTGCTTGCCTTCGGCCACCTTGCTGGCACACATCGTTCAGGGTCTCGCTGTCCTCGGGTGGGGGCGATGATGCCAGCGTCGGCCACGCGTCCTGCGGCCTTCGTCCTGCGCGCCACCGGTGTCCTTCGTCTCGCGGCCGCGGCCGCAACGGCCTATGCTCTGGCCCATGAGCCGCACCGACGACGAAGCCCTGCGCGCCGCGCGCGATGCCTGGCACTGGCGTGGCCAGCGCCGGCCGCCCTTTGCCCAGGTGCCTGGCCCGGGCCAGGTGTCGGTGTGGGACTTTCCGCGCCCGCCCGAGATCGTGGCCGAGCCGCGCGAGATCGTCGTGCGCTGGGGCGCACTGCAAGTGGCGCGCACCACCGGCGCCGTGGCGGTGCGCGAGACATCGCACCCGCCGACTTTCTACCTGCCCTGGGCCGACGTCGACCGCAGCCTGCTGCTGTCTGCGGGCAGCGGGTCGTTCTGCGAATGGAAGGGACCGGCGCGCTACTGGAGCCTGGTCAACCCCGCCGCGCCGGGCCAGCGCCTGGAACGTGTGGCCTGGAGCTACCCCGAGCCCCTGCCCGGCGCCGAGGTGCTGGCCGAGACGGTGGCCTTCTACGCCCAGCACCTGCAGTGCACCGTTGGTGGCGCGACTGTGAAACCGCAGGAAGGCGGCTTCTACGGCGGCTGGGTCACGCCCGACCTGGCCGGGCCGTTCAAAGGCGCGATGGGCAGCGCGGGCTGGTAAGGCCCGCGCCGGCTGGGCGGTACCGATGCGACGCCGCAGCCGGCCTCAATCGACCTTCGCGCCCGAGACCTTGACCACCGCCGCCCACTTCTTCGTCTCGGTGTCGATGAACTTCACGAAGTCGGCCGGGCTCATGCCGCTGGGGATCGCGCCCTGGGCCTGCAGACGTTCCTTGATGGCCGGCTCGGCCAGGGCCTTGGCCGTTTCCTGCTGCACGCGGCTGACGATGTTGGCCGGCGTGCCGGCCGGGGCCAGCAGGCCGAACCACGAACTGGCCTCGTAGCCCTTGAGCGCCGCGCCGCCGGCTTCGGCGATGGTCGGCAGTTCGGGAATGGCGGTGGAGCGCTCGGCGCTGGTCACCGCCAGGGCCTTGAGCTTGCCGCTGCGGATGTGCGGCATCGCGCTGGGCAGGTTGTCGAACATCAGGTCGACATTGCCGGCCATCAGGTCGATCAGCGCCGGGCCGCTGCCGCGGTAGGGCAGGTGCAGCATGAAGGTGCCGGTCAGCGACTTGAACAGTTCGCCGGCCAGGTGGATGCTGGTGCCGTTGCCCGAGCTGGCCATGTTCAGCTGACCGGGACGGGCTTTCAGTGCCTTCACCAGGTCGGGCACGCTGTTGACGCCGTACTTGCTGGCACTGGCCGGGTTCAGCACCAGCACATTGGGCACGCCGGCCACCAATGTGACAGGCGCGAAGTCCTTCACGTGGTCGTACGGCATGCGCGCATACAGGCTGGGGTTGATGGCGTGCGTGCCGACGGTGCCCATCAGCAGCGTGTAGCCGTCGCCAGCCGCACGCGCGACCTCGGCCGCGCCGTTGTTGCCGCCGGCGCCGGGCTTGTTGTCGACGACGAAGGGCTGGCCGAAGGCACGCTGCAATTCAGGCGCCAGCGCACGCGCCAGGATGTCGGTGGTGCCGCCGGCGGCGAAGGGCACGACGATGCGCACCGGCTTGTTGGGCCAGGCCGCCTGCGAGCGGGCGGTGTGGGGCCACAGCGGCAGGGTGGCTGCGGCGGCGAGCAGGCTGCGCCGGGAGCGCAGCGG
>JBBSCX010000360.1:0-3895 GCA_038249905.1 Burkholderiales bacterium | reverse complement strand
GCGCTCGACGCCTTGATCGGCGCGCAGGCCTATCGCCTGGCGCACTGGCGCATCGCAGGCGACGAAATCAACTACAGGCGCTTCTTCGACATCAACGAACTCGCGGCGCTGCGCATGGACCGCCCCGAGGTTTTCGAGGCCACGCACAAACTGATCCTCGATCTGGCGGCCAATGGCGCCATCGACGGCCTGCGCATCGACCATCCCGACGGCCTGGCCGACCCGGCAGGCTACTTCCTGCGTCTGCAGCAGCGCTATGCCGAACAGGCCGGCCTGGCCCCACCGCAAGCCGTCGACGGTGCGCGGCCCGAGGGCCTGCCGCTGTACGTGGTGATCGAGAAGATCGTCGCGCCCCACGAGCAGATGCCACGCGACTGGGCGGTGCACGGCACCACCGGATATCGCTTTGCCAACGTCATCAACGGCGTGATGATCGATACGGCCGCCAAGACGCGGCTCGACCGTGTCTGGCGCGCCTTTGCCGGCGACGAGGCCGAGGAGTTCGACGACCTGGCCTGGCAAGGCCGCCGCCTGGTGATGGAAGGCAGCCTGGCCGGCGAACTGACGGTGCTGGCCACAGCGCTGCTGCGGCTGGCGCGTGCCGATAGGCGCACGCGCGACTTCACGCTCAATTCCCTGCGTCGTGCGCTGGCCGATGTCGTGGCCTCGTTCCCGGTCTACCGCACCTACGTCATCGACAAGCCGAGCCCGCAGGACCGCAAATACATCGCCTGGGCGTTGGGACGCGCGCAGCGCCGCAGCCTGGGCTCGGACGCCAGCGTGTTCGAGTTCCTGCGCCGTGTGCTGCTGGGCCGGCCACTGCCGGGGGCACCGGCCGACTTGCTGCACGGCTACCGCGCCTTCATGCAACGCTTCCAGCAGTACACGGCCCCGGTGGCGGCCAAGGGCATCGAGGACACCGCGCTGTACCGCCACCAGCGCCTGATCTCGGTCAACGATGTGGGGGGCGACCCCGACGCCTTCGGCATGAGCCTGCAGGCCTTTCACGGCGCCAGCCGCGACACTGCGCTTCATTGGCCGCAGACGATGTTGGCCACATCGACCCACGACGCCAAGCGCTCCGAGGACATGCGCGCGCGCATCGACGTCATCAGCGAATTGCCGGCAGCATGGCGCCTGACCGTGCGCCGCTGGAGCCGGCTGAACCGCCGCCATCGCCGCACCGTCGATGGTGCAACGGCGCCGTCGCGCAACGACGAATACCTGCTGTACCAGCGCCTGATCGGCGGCCTGCCCCCGGGCGACCTCGACGCTGCGGCGCTGGCGGACTATGCCGATCGGGTCGCGCAGGCAACGCTGAAGGCGGCACGCGAATCGAAGGCCGTGACGAGCTGGATCAATCCGAATGCCGAATACGAGAGCGCGCTGACCGGCTTCGTGCACGCGCTGCTGTCCCGGCCCCACAACGCCGTCTTCCTCGACGATCTTGTCGCCACCGCCGCGGTCTTCGCCTGGTACGGTGCGCTCAACGGCATCACGATGGCGTTGGTGAAGACACTGTCGCCCGGCGTGCCCGACTTCTACCAGGGCCTCGAGGTGATCGACCTGTCGATGGTCGATCCCGACAACCGGCGCCCGGTCGACTTCGAGCGCCGCCGCCGGCTGCTGGACGAGATGCGCCCGCTGGTCGAACAGGCCGACCGCGGTCCGGCCCTGCAGGCGCTGCTGGCCCAGGCCAGCGACGGCCGCGCCAAGTTCTGGGCCACCTGGCGTGCGCTACAGTGCCGCGCCGACAACGAGGTGATGTTGCAGAACGCCGACTACATGCCGCTGGAAGTGACTGGTGAAAGGGCTCACCACGTGATCGCCTTCGCCCGACGTAAGGACAGCAGCCACAGCAGCAGCGGCAGCAGCGGCCCCAGCAGCCCCAGCAGCCCCAGCAGCCCCAGCGTGCTGGTCGTCATTGCGACCCGGCTGTTCGCCTCGCTGGGCCTGCGGGTCGGCGAGTTGCCGGTGGGCGAGGTCTGGGGCGATACCCGCGTGCACTGGCCGGCGGATGCGAAGGTGTCCACTGAAGGGCTCGACGGTGGCCACGCTTGCGACGCTCTGTCCCCTTTCGACGGTTTTATCGACGCCATCGGCGGCCGCCGCCATGCGCTGGGCGAGGACCGCTCCTGGTTGCTGGCACAAGTCCTGGCCGACTTCCCGGTCGCGGCGCTGACTGGCACATCAGGCGCCAGCGCCCGGACATGAAGGCACTGGCGGACGACGATCGAGCGCTCATCGACGCCTGCGCAGCGGCATCGCTGCAACTGCTGCAGGACAACCTGACGTCGCACGGCATCCTGGCCGCCCGCCGCACGCCAGCCGCTGTGGCGCGGCGCTACACGCGCATCTTCGGCCGCGACGCGGCCATTTGCGTGCTCGCGATGTGCGGCAGCCGTGTCGAGGCTCTGGAGCGCGGTGCCGTGGCCAGCCTCGATGCGCTGGCCGCGATGCAGGCGGCCAACGGCCAGATCCCGAAGTACGTCGACCCGGACGGGGGCGACGCCGACTTCTGGTACCTGGGCTGCATCGACGCCACGCTGTGGTGGCTGATTGCCTGCGACCACGTGCGCCGACAGGGTGACGTCGGCGCGACGCGCTGGCAGGCCCAGACGACGCTGGCGCTGCAATGGTTGCTGGCACAAGAGCACCAGGCCTTTCGGCTGGTGCAGCAAAACGAGGCCAGCGACTGGGCCGACATCATGCCGCGCTCGGGCTATGTGTTGTACAGCAACGCCTTGTGGCTGGACGTCAAGCGCCGCTTCGGCGTGGCGCATGCCGACGTGACGCTGCACCACTTCAACCACCTCTTCCACCCGACGCAGCGCGACCTGCCGGCCTACCACCGTGCACGTTTGTTGCAGCATTACGCGCGCCGCGGACGCAGCGAAGCGGGGCTGTACCTCAGCTTCGTCAACCTGGCCAGCTCCGGCCATGAAGGCGACGTGTTCGGCAACCTGCTCGCCATCCTGTGCGGCGCGGCCAGCGAGTCGATGGGCCAACGCATCGTCAAGACCTTGCGCATGGCCAAGGCGGCCGATCCCTGGCCGGTGCGCGTGACGCTGCACCCTCTGTCTCGGCAGCACGAATCGTGGCGGCCCTACATGGCCCGGCACCGCCAGAACCACCCGCACCAGTATCACAACGGCGGCATCTGGCCGTTCGTCGGCGGCTTCTGGGTAATGGCACTGGCGCAACTCGGGCGCAGCGATCTGGCCTGGCACGAACTCGCGGCGCTGGCGCGTGTCAACGCACTCGACGATTGGCGATTCAGCGAGTGGTTCCACGGCGAGACGCTGCAACCGATGGGCATGGCCGGCCAGAGCTGGAACGCGGCCACCTACTTGCTCGCTCTGCGCATGCTGCGAGGCGGCGGCGCCGTGTGGTGACGCAGCATCGGGCCCCTGCCCCGCCTGGCGGGTGTTTCCGACGCCAGCGCCTGTGCCGCGCCCTGGCGCGCTGGCTGGCGCCGGTGGAGGTGGAGCGCAAGCTGCAAAGGCTCAGGGGCTGCCCGGCCGTCCTTCCGTCGGGCGGGTGACGACCGCGGCCTGCTCGTCGCCGGCGCGGCCGGCGTCGCAGGCCCGGCCTTCCAGCAGCGGCAGCAGGGTCGGCGCCAGCACCTTCAGCAGTTGCGCCGGCAGCGCGCTGGTGAAGCGGTAATTCGCTGCGTGCGGCTCGCGGACGTACGCCATGATGGTGCCGAAATGGCGCTCGCCGAGCATGAAGACCATCGTCGCCGAGCGGCTGACGATGCGCGATGACAGCAGTTGCCCGCCACGGCCGTAGGTGTCGAAACGGTGGTCGCCGGTGCCGGTCTTGCCGCCGATGACCACCGGCGTGCCGTCGGCCAGCGTCAACGCGCCCTTCAGGCGGCGCCCGGTGCCGGCCT
>JBBSCX010000359.1:0-3895 GCA_038249905.1 Burkholderiales bacterium | reverse complement strand
TGTTCATCGACATAACGGCTGCGCAGGCGGAAGTCGATGCGGCTTTGCTGGCATTCGATGCTCAGGCTGCTGGCCCCGGCAAAACTGGCCGCCAGCGGTTGCGCGCCGCCCATGCCACCCAGGCCGGCCGTCAGGATCCAGCGGCCCGCCAGATCGCCACCGTAATGCTGCCGTCCGGCTTCGACGAAGGTCTCGTAGGTGCCCTGCACGATGCCCTGGCTGCCGATGTAGATCCAGCTGCCCGCGGTCATCTGCCCATACATCATCAGGCCCTTGCGGTCGAGCTCGTGAAAGTGTTCCCAGGTCGCCCACTTGGGCACCAGATTGCTGTTGGCCAGCAGCACGCGCGGGGCGTCTTCGTGGGTGCGGAACACGCCCACCGGTTTGCCGCTTTGCACCAGCAGGGTTTCGTCGGGGCGCAGCGCACGCAGGCTGGCGACGATGGCGTCGAAGCAGTCCCAGTTGCGCGCGGCCTTGCCGATGCCGCCGTAGACCACCAGCGCGTCGGGGTTCTCGGCCACCTCGGGGTCGAGGTTGTTGTGCAGCATGCGCAGCGCGGCCTCGATCGTCCAGTTGGCGCAGCTGATGGTGCTGCCGCGCGGCGCACGCACCGGGCGCGGGCCGGCGGGTGCGGCGCACGCCATGTGCGGCTGGGTGGAGAGGTCGGTCATGGCGGGGCTCCGATGGCGGCAGTGCAGTTGTGGCGGCAATGTACTTGTCTAGACAGGCCTTGTCCACACCTGTCTAGACAGGTAGACTGTTGGCATGCTGCAAGCCGCCCCTCGCCAGCCCTCGATGCGGCAAGCCATGAACCCAGTCAGCGATCCAGACCCCACCCTGCCGCCCTATGCCCGCGTCAAGGCCCACCTGAAGGACGGCCTGGCGAGCGGCCGCTGGGCCCCGGGCGCGCGCATGCCGTCCGAGGCCGAATTGGTGGCGCAGTTCGGCCTCAGCCGCATGACCATCAACCGCGCGCTGCGCGAGCTGCAGGCCGAGGGCCTGCTGCAGCGGCGCCAGGGCGCGGGCACCTACGCCACCGCGCTGCACCGCGTGGCCAGCACCCTGACCATCCGCGACCTGCACGAAGAGATCGCCGCGCGCGGCCATCGCCACAGCGCCGTCGTCGACCTGCAGCGGGCCGAATCCGCACCTCCCGCGCTGGCCGCGCAACTGGGCCTGGCGCCCGGGGCGGCGGTGTTCCACACCCGCATCGCCCACCTCGAGAACGGGGTCCCGCTGCAGTGCGAAGACCGCTACGTCAACCCCGCCTGCGCGCCGGACTATCTGGCGCAGGACTACACCCGCACGACGCCCACGCACTACCTGCTGGCGGTGGCGCCGCTGTGGGAGGCGCAGTACCTGATCGAGGCCGGCCGCCCCACCGCCGACGAGGCGCGGCTGCTGGGCGTGGCCCACACCGAGCCCTGCCTGATCGTCGTGCGCCGCACCCAAAGCCGCGGCGTGCCGATCACATTGGTGCGGCTGGTGCACCCCGGCATGCGCTACACCATCGCCGGGAGCTTCACGCCGTGAATCCGCTGCCAGCCGCGCCGGCCCCCCTAACTGCCCAAGCGGCCCAAGCGGCCCAAGCGGCCCAAGCCACGCACCTGTGGCGCCACGCCCGGCTGGCGACACTGGCTGGCGCACGGGCGGGCGCACGGGCGGGCGATCCGGCATTCGGCTGGATCGAAGACGGCGCGGTTCTGACCCGCGGCGCGCACATCGCCTGGGTCGGCCCCGACAGCGAGGTGCCGGCCGGACTGCAGCCCGACGCCGAACACGAGCTGCACGGTGCCCTGGTCACGCCCGGCTTCGTCGACGCCCACACCCATCTCGTCTATGCCGGCGACCGCGCCGCCGAATGGGAACAACGCCTGCTGGGCGCCAGTTACGAAGACATCGCGCGCGCGGGCGGCGGCATCCGCCACACGGTGGCCGCCACACGCGCCGCCGACGAGCCCACGCTGCTGCGCCTGGCACGCCAGCGCGCCGCCAGCCTGATGGAAGGTGGTGTGACCACGGTGGAGATCAAGTCGGGCTACGGCCTCAGCCTGCACGACGAGGCCCGCTGCCTGCGCGTGGCGCGGCAACTCGGGCGCGAGGGCCCGCTGACGGTGCAGACCACCTGCCTCGCCGCGCACGCTTTGCCGCCGGAATACGCAGGCCGTGCCGATGCCTACATCGACGCCGTCTGCGCATGGCTGCCCGCATTGCATGCCGAGGGTCTGGTCGACGCGGTGGACGCCTTCTGCGAGCACATCGCCTTCAGCCCGGCGCAGGTGGCGCGGGTGTTCGAGGCTGCGCAGGCGCTGGGCCTCCCGGTGAAACTGCATGCCGAACAGCTGTCCGACCAGGGCGGCGCGGCGCTGGCGGCCCGCTTCGGCGCGCTGAGCGCCGATCACCTGGAACACCTGTCGGACAGCGGCATTGCCGCCCTGGCCAGCGCCGGCACGGTGGCGATGTTGCTGCCGGGTGCTTTCCACTTTCTGCGTGAGACGCGGCTGCCGCCGGTGGCCGCATTGCGCGCCGCCGGGGTGCCGATGGCGCTGGCCACCGACCACAACCCGGGCTCGTCGCCGACGCTGAGCATGCCGCTGATGTTGCACCTGGGCTGTGTATTGTTCGGCCTGTCGCCTGAAGAGGCATTGCGAGGCGCCACGCTGCACGGCGCGCGCGCGCTGGGCCTGCACGACCGTGGCGCTCTGGCGCGCGGGCTGCGCGCCGACTTGGCGGTCTGGGCGCTGGAACACCCGCGCGACCTGGCCTGCAGCTTCGGCCATCACCGCTGCACGCGCCTGGTCATCGGCGGGCAGGAGATCGGCACGCAGGACATCGGCATGCAGGACATTGCACGATGAACAATGTCACCCCCGTCTTCACATTGCACCGCGGCCACACGCCGCTATTGCTGAGCCTGCCGCATGTGGGCACCGACATTCCGGCGGACATCGCCGCGGCCCTGGTGCCGCGTGCATTGCAGGCCGAGGACGCCGACCGCCATCTCGAACGCCTCTACGGCTTCGCGGTCGATCTCGGCGCCAGCCTGCTGGTGCCACGTTTTGCGCGTTATGTCATCGACCTGAACCGGCCGCCCGAGGACACGCCGATGTATCCCGGCGTCAACAACACCGGCCTGTGCCCCGTGCACTTCTTCAGCGGCGAGCCGCTGTACTGCGGCGGCATCGGGCCCGATGCCGACGAGGTGCGTCGCCGGGTCGCCCTGTACTGGCGGCCCTATCACGACGCCCTGGCCGCCGAGCTGGCGCGGCTGCACGCCGCGCACGGCCACGCGGTGCTGTGGGACGGGCACAGCATCCGGCGCGAAGTGCCGTGGCTGTTCGACGGCGCGCTGCCCGATCTGAACCTCGGCACGGCCGATGGCCGCAGTTGTGCGCCCTCGCTGCGCGCCACATTGATGCGGGCGATGCACGACGCGGCAGCGCACAGCGGCCACAGCCACATCAGCGACGGACGCTTCAAGGGCGGGCACATCACCCGCCATTACGGCCGACCGGACCAGGGCGTGCACGCGGTGCAGATGGAAATGGGCTGGCACTGCTGCATGCAGGAAGCCCCGCCGTGGGACTGGGACGAGGCCGCGGCGCAGCGGGTGCGGCCGGTCTTGCGCAAGATGCTGCAGGCGATGCGCGACTGGCGGCCTGACGCTTCTTGACGTCCGGCAGGCCGAAGCCTCTTGCGCGCCATTCACAAACCACCCCAGGACACACCCAAGAGCCACCCAAGAGCCACCCAGAAAGAGCGACCCGAAGAGCCGCCGACTTTTTTCTCGACATCCAACGCGTGCCATGACGCCCTCGCCCACTGCTGCCGACACCGGCACCGACCCGCGCCTGCTGTGGGCCCCGCAGGCCTGGGTGAATGGCCGCTGGCAAGC
>JBBSCX010000358.1:0-3924 GCA_038249905.1 Burkholderiales bacterium | reverse complement strand
GCCGCCAGTGCCAGAGGCAGCGCGCCGCTGACCGCGCCCCGGGTTGCCCCAGGGCCCCCCACTTCGGCGCCGGCCAGACCAGCATGGCCCCTGCACCGGCGTCCGGTGTCGAGCTGAAGCCGGACATCTCGTTGATGCACGGTCCGGGTGCGAGCCGTCACGCGCGGGCTGATCGACGCCTCGCTGCTCAAAGAAACGGCAGCGGCCGAACTTTGATCCGGTGCGGGCGCCCGACGATAGAATTCGCTACGCTGCGGGTGTAGTTCAATGGCAGAACGGCAGCTTCCCAAGCTTCATACAGGGGTTCGATTCCCCTCACCCGCTCCACCCACCGTTCAGCCAGCTTCAGCGCCGTTTCACACGGTCGCCGTCCCCCTGACGCCAGTCGTCGCCGGCCGCCGTGAAGCCTGACCTACACGCAGGGCCCGGCGGTGCGCCATCGGGGCCGAAAACGCAGTGCCAGGCAGCAAGCGACCCCCATTGAGCACCCGTCTGCACATCCTCCACACGGGCCTGGCTGCCGCGCCCGACCTGGTTGCAGCCGACGGCCCCATTGCCGCGGACGCCGCGCCCGCCTCTGCCGCTGCAGTCCATGGTCCCTTCGAACTTGAGTTTGTGCCGACGCTGCAGGCTTTGGCCGAACGCGGCCTGGCAGCCGATACGAACGACGTCATCGATGCCGTGCTGCTGGGCGCAGACGACCCCGCCACATTGATCGACTGGCCGGCACTGGTGCCGACCGCGCTGGCCACGGCCGTCGTGGTCGTGCTGCCAGACCTGACCCCCGCGGTGATGGCGCGACTGTTGTCGGTCGGCGTGCAGGACCTGCTGCTGCCGGCCGAGGCCGCCGACCCGGTGCGCCTGGCTCGTGCGCTGCGCGCTGCCGTCGAACGCAAGCGGCTGGACATCGCCACGCGCCGCGCCTACGCCACCGACCTGTCGACCGGCCTGCCCAACCACCCGCAGTTGCTCGAACACATGAGCCACCTGCTGGCCCTGCGTGAACGTGAACCGGCGCCGATGGCGCTGATCGTGCTGCGGGTGCAGGGCCTGGCGCAGACCGAGGCGGCACTGGGCCCCGAGTCGGCACAGGTGCTGCGGCGCAAGGTGGCCGTGCGGCTGAGGTCCGGGCTGCGTGCCAGCGATGTCGTGGCCTCGATCGGCCCCGATGCCTTTGCCGTGCTGTTGGCCTGGATCGACGCGCCCGAGGACGGCGAGCGCGTGTTGGGCAAATTGGCGACGTCGCTGGCCGCCACCTATCGCGTGGCGGGGCGCGAACAGGCGCTGCAGGTCAGCGCCGGTCTGGCCTCGTACCCGGCCCACGGCAAGGACGCCGCGGCACTGCTGCATCGCGCGCTGTCGCAGGCGGCGTCGATGGCCAGCATCGGCCAGACCATGCCCGCCCGCGCGGCCGACCGCGGGCCGGACGCGGCGGCCAACGACGAGACCTGAGTCGCGCGCCGCGTTTGCCAGCTTGCGACCGGCTGCGGCCGCGGCGCCCCTGTCGCCTGACAGGCGCCGCAGCGACAGGCTTCACTTCAGGATGTCACCCAGGCACAGGTACTTGATCTCGACATAGTCGTCCATGCCCTGGTGCGCGCCTTCGCGCCCCAGACCGGACTGCTTGACGCCGCCGAAGGGCACTTCGGCGGCGGAGATGATGCCGGTGTTGATTCCCACCATGCCGTACTCCAGGGCCTCGCCGACGCGGAAGATGCGGCCGATGTCGCGGCTGTAGAAGTAGCTGGCCAGGCCGAATTCGGTCGCGTTGGCATGCTCGATCGCCTCGGCCTCGGTGGTGAAGCGAAAGACTGGCGCCACCGGGCCGAAAGTCTCTTCGCGCGCGCACAGCATGTCGGGCGTGGCCTCGGCCAGCACGGTCGGCGTGTAGAAACGTTCTCCCAGCGCGCTGGCGGCCTCGCCGCCGGTCACCAGGCGCGCACCCTTGGCCAGCGCGTCGGCCACATGGGCTTGCACCTTGGCCATCGCAGCGTCGTCGATCAAGGGGCCCTGGTTCACGCCGGGCTCGAAACCGTTGCCGAGCTTGATGCCGCGGGCCTTGTCCGCAAGCCTGGCGACGAAGGCGTCGTAGATGCTGTCCTGGGCGTAGATGCGGTTGGCGCAGACGCAGGTCTGGCCGGCGTTGCGATATTTGCTGGCCAGGGCGCCCTCCGCGGCGCTGTCCAGGTCGGCGTCATCGAAGACGATGAAGGGCGCGTTGCCACCGAGTTCCAGGCTCAATTTCTTGATGCTGGGCGCGCACTGCGCCGCCAGAATTCGGCCGACCTCGGTGCTGCCGGTAAAGGACAGGTGGCGCACGACGTCGCTGGTGCACAGCACACGGCCGATGGCGATGCTGTTCTCGCCGTCGGCGCACAACACGTTCAGCACCCCGCTGGGCATGCCGGCACGCTGCGCCAGTTCGGCCAGGGCCAGGGCCGACAGCGGCGTCTGCTCGGCCGGTTTGATGACCACCGGGCAGCCCGCAGCCAGCGCCGGCGCCACCTTGCGCGTGATCATCGCGATCGGAAAGTTCCAGGGCGTGATGGCGGCGCAGACGCCGATCGGCTGCTTCAGCACGATGTAGCGCTTGTTGACGTCGGTGGTCGGAATGGTTTCGCCGTAGACGCGCTTGGCTTGCTCGGCGAACCACTCGATGAAGCTGGCGCCGTAAATGACTTCACCACGGGCTTCGGCCAGGGGCTTGCCCTGCTCGGCGGTCATGATGCGGGCCAGGTCGTCGGCGTGCTGCACGATGAGCGCGAACCACTTCTGCATCACCGCGGCACGTTCCTTGGCGGTGCGTGCGCGCCAGGCGGGCCAGGCCTTCTCGGCCGCAGCGATGGCGGCTGCGGCCTCGACCGGGCCCAGGTTGGCGACGCGCGCCAGTTCGCCGCCGGTCGCGGGGTCGGTGACGACGAAGCGGGCCTGCACGTCGTTGGCCGTGACCCACTCGCCGTTGATCAGGCCCTCGGTCTTCAGCAGGCCGGGCTCGGCCAGCGTGGACAGCGGCGTGTTGGGTGTGATGTGGGGGTTGGGGTGCATGCGCGGTCTCCTGCGCCGTCATCGTAGGCCTTCCCGCCAGGCCCGCCAATGCGCATCACCCGCCCCAGGGGTCCCGTGCCCTGTGCTGCAGCCCGCCGCCGCTGCCGCTGCGCCCGGCCTTGGCCCGGTGGGCGCTGCATAGAATCTGGCGCATGAAAGCCAATGACATCCGCGCCACCTTCCTGAACTTCTTCCAGAGCAAGGGCCACACCGTCGTGGCCAGCTCGCCCGTGGTGCCCGGCGACGACCCGACGCTGCTGTTCACCAACGCCGGCATGAACCAGTTCAAGGACGTGTTCCTGGGCTTCGACCGCCGCCCCTACACACGCGCGGCGACGGCGCAGAAGTGCATCCGCGCCGGCGGCAAGCACAACGATCTCGAGAACGTGGGCTACACCGCGCGTCACCACACCTTCTTCGAGATGCTGGGCAACTTCAGCTTCGGCGACTACTTCAAGCGCGACGCCATCCACTACGCCTGGGAACTGCTGACCGTGCACTTCAAGCTGCCGGCTGACAAGCTGTGGGCCACGGTGTATGCCGACGACGACGAGGCCTATGACATCTGGCTCAAGGACATCGGCCTGCCCGCCGAGCGCATCGTGCGCATCGGCGACAACAAGGGCGGCCGCTACATGTCCGACAACTTCTGGATGATGGGCGACACGGGCCCCTGCGGTCCCTGCAGCGAGATCTTCTACGACCACGGCCCGGAAGTGGCCGGCGGCCCGCCGGGCAGCCCCACCGAAGACGGCGACCGCTACATCGAGATCTGGAACAACGTCTTCATGCAGTTCAACCGCACTGACGACGGTGTGATGCACAAGCTGCCCAAGCCCAGCGTGGACACCGGCATGGGCCTCGAACGCCTGGCAGCGG
>JBBSCX010000357.1:0-3936 GCA_038249905.1 Burkholderiales bacterium | reverse complement strand
CGGCGGCGCTGTTGATGCAGAAATGGCGCGCAGCAGCCCAGCTACATCGATCCCCATCACCTCCATGCGTTCTGCCCACGCCTGGGCTCGGATGGTCAGTGGGACCTCCAGCCACAGACTGTCCGAGCGCTGCAGCGCGTCACGCAGCGATGGCGGAAGACCGAGTTCACAGAAGCCGCTCAGACCATCGCGAACCCAGACGGACCGCGGCCTTGTGTCGCGAGAGCCTGGCGCTGCGAACCGGCAGTTTCGAGACGCTGATGTCGCCGGGTACGATAGTGCATGCACGCCGACGCGGTCGATGTCTGTCTGTCCAAGCTGCTGGCTGACGACCCCGACACCCGCGCAGCGTTGGCCAGCCACCGTCAGACGGCGCTCGAAAATGGCGATGCCGTGCGGTTGTGGTTGCTGTCGGCGGCAGAACTTCTGACCATCGCGGCCGACTTCGCCGACTTTCGCGGCCTGGGCGCCGCCCTCGTGCAGTTCTCGGTCGGCTGTGCCGCGGCGCACCGGCTCGTGCGCAAGCGCGACGTGCTGCGCATCGCTGCGGCCCGGGTCGTTCTGCCGTCGCTGGATCACGCCGTGGCGCATGACGATCCGCAGGTGCTGGCCGCCGCCGCCCAGCTGCATGGGGCACTGCGCGACGGCAGCGATCTTCCCGCCCACGAGCGCGTGCTGATGGCGAAGGTGTTGATCGACCACGCCGCCATGCTCAACGACGCGCAGGCGCTTGGGCGCGTCGTCGCCGTCATGCAACCCGAGGTACAGAACGGATCGCTGTCACGGGCCTGGCAGGGCCGTTGGTGGCTGCTGCTGGCGACCAACGCCGACTACTTCGGCCAGCCCGAAGCCGCGCTGGAAGCGCGTGCGCGCGCCGAAGAACTGAGCCAGCAGGGCGACCTGCCGGCACTGCGTTTTGAGCTGCTGTGCGACGAGATGTACCGCGCCCTGCGGGCCGACGACGGGCCACGCGCCGAGCGCATCTACGCCCGCATCGAACACCTGCGGCCCGACGTCGCGCCCGGCCGTGTGACCAACGGCCTGCGCGCCCAGGCCGCCATGCACACCTGGCGCGGCGAATACCGCCACGCACTGGCGCGCATCGAGTTGCTGCTGGCGCTGTGCGACGACCTGCAGGTGCCCTTGCGCGACCGCGGCACTTACTTTGTACAGCGCGCCTATTGCCTGATCGGCCTGCGCGAGCACGCCGGCGCCGTGGCCCAGTTGCAAGCCTTGCAGCCGCTGCAGAACGGCGGCCAGGGCGACGTGCTGGCGGCGCTGCTGGACCTGGCACGCGCGGTGCAGGCGCTGGACGACGGCGTGGCCACGGCGCGCGCGCTGGTCGCCAGCGCACTGCGGCGCTGCGAGGCGCTGGACTTCAACCGTTTTTTGATGCCGTTGCCCCAGTGGGCTTCGCGCCTGGCGGAGATCGCGCTGGACGACGGTGTGGCCACCGAATTTGTCACCACGGCCGTGCGCGCACGTCGCTTGCAGCCGGCCGATCCGACACGCGAGGACTGGCCGTGGCGGCTGCAGATCCAGGCGCTGGGGCCGCTGCGGCTGCGCCGCGACGGCGCGCCTTTGCGCTTCACCGGCAAGGTGCCCAAGAAGCCGCTGGAGCTGCTGGCGCTGCTGGTGGCGCACGGCGGCCGTCCGATGCCGCTGGACGTGGCGCAGAACGCACTGTGGTCGGCAACCGAGGCCGGTGACCCCAAGGCCGCGCTGGAAGCGGCTTTGTCTCGACTGCGCAAGCTGCTCGACGTGCCCGACGTGGTGTTGATCGGCGACGGTGGCCTGCTGTTGGATGCGCGCCTGGCGTGGACCGACGTGGCGGCCTTCGAGACGCTGGAGCAGCGCTGGCGGGCGGCAATGGCGCCCGGCGCTGCGCGCGGCGCGGCACCTGCCGAGACGGCCGCGTTGGCGCGCCGCGCCATCGCCCTGTATGGCGGCGCGCTGCTCGGCAGCGACTCGCTGTCACCCGCCGGCCGCGTGCTGCGCGAAGGGCTGGCCCGGCGTTTCGCGGCGCTGGTGGCGGGCCACGGACGCACCCTGGAAACCGAAGGCCATTGGCGCGAGGCGGCCGAACTTTACGAGCAGGGGCTGGCCCGAGACATGGTGGCCGAGCCGCTGTATCGCGCGCTGATGCGCGTGCAGCTGCAGCTCGGTGAGCGCGCCGAGGCGATGCGCACCTTCGTGCGCTGCCGCGACATGCTGGCCATGGTGCTGGGCGTTGCGCCGTCGCACGACACCTGCGCGCTGCGCGAGCAGGCTGCAGGCCACAGCTGAGCCCCGCCCGGAGCCCGCGCCCGACGGCGCGTCGCCCACCCGGCAGGCCCCCAGATGGGGTGGGTGGTGGGCATTCGATCGATCGGTGGGTCATCCGTCGGTGGGCAGGCGGGCCAGCAGACGAAGCTTGCAGAGCGACGATTTGCTCGCACGGCAAGGAGGCCGACCATGACCACCCCCTCAAAGTCAAGAAGACGTCTGGCCGCCCTAGGCCTGGCCATTGCGGCGGCCGCAACGTCCGGCCCGGCGCTGGCCACCGCGCAGGCCTACCTGCTGCAATTCCCCGGCACCCCGGGCATGACCGGCATCGAACCGGTCAGCGTCGACCGAAGTTTTGTCGTCGATGACGGCTACATCCGCGACTCGGCCCACGCCAGCGCGGCGCTCGACACTGGCACGCTGCGTGGCGCCAGCAGCATCCAGCTTTACAACACCCCCTACAACTGGTCAACCTGCAACGCCTGCCCGCAGGTGAGCGCCGCGATATCGGACTCGCTCACTTTCGCAGGACCGGGTGACAGCGTGGCCGTCACCCTGCAGTTGCACCTCGACGGGAACTACACCATCGCCGGCTCGACAGGCCTGGCCGACATCGATACCGATGTCTACATGGTCCTGGGCCAGGACGTCAACAACCAGGCCGCCTTGGGGCTGAACCGCTATTACTCATCGGGTTACGCCAACACCCCGCCGCAAGACACGCTGACCTCCCAACTGATCGGCAACTACGCGCCGAGCAGCACCATCAGCACCACCCCAAACGCCGCCGACGGCTGGCTGGTCATGACGGTCAACGTGCCGACCAACGAACCGGTGGGCGTGCACCTGGGCCTGGACATCGTCTACAAGCAGCTCGCACCGACCGTGCTCGCCGCCGCCGACTTCCAGAACACGGCCCAGGCCTACATGTCGCTGCCTGCCGGCTACAGCTACACCTCGGCATCCGGCCTCTTCCTGTCGGCATCGCCGGTACCCGAACCGGCTCAGGCAACGCTGCTCGCAGCGGGGCTCGCCTTGCTGGCGCTGACGCGGCGCCGCAGAAGCCAGCCCTCACCGACACGCTGAGCCCGGCGGCCGCCCCCTCCACAGGAGATCACCATGACTGTCACAACCGCCCCGCGGCTTCTGGTCCGCACGCTGCTGGGCCTGGCCCTTCTGGCCGGCACCGGCGCCCACGCGGCCACGGTGAGCGACGACTTCGAGTCGTCGCCCGTCGGCTACTTTCCCTCGGCTCAATGGCAAGACGCTGCAGGCCCGGACTTCTCGCCGCCCAACAACGCCTATCCGCAGCCGCCCGTGCCCTCGGCGCTGGTGGTCAACACCACCGACGCCTTCGGCAACCCCACCCGGGCGGTGCAGATCGTCGACGGCCTGGGGTCCAGCAAGGGTCTGTACGCGGTCGACGGCATCCCGGCGCTCAAGACCTTTCAGGCCGATGTGCGCGTGTTGCAGTTTTCCAATGGCGACCCCGCGTGGGTTCGACCGTACCTCGATTCGCCGGCCAGTCTGGGAGGATAGGAAATTCAAACGCACTTTTTTTGCTCTCAAAGGCCCTCCGGCAAGGCTCTCGATCACCCACTGAACCGGCCCTTGGGTCTATTTGCCGCACGTTGAAGGCCGATCCCAGCGCCGAAGTGCGTCTCTCGAAGG
>JBBSCX010000356.1:0-3951 GCA_038249905.1 Burkholderiales bacterium | reverse complement strand
GCCGCAGCAGTAGCAGTAGCAGTAGCAGTAGCAGTAGCAGTAGCAGTAGCAGTAGCAGTAGCAGCAGCAGTAGCAACAGCCGCGGCCGCGAGCCGCCGCGCCATGACGATGGCGCTGATGAAACTGGCCGGGTCTGCCCTGCCCTGCCCTGCGATGTCGAAGGCCGTGCCGTGGTCGGGGCTGGTGCGCACGAAGGGCAGGCCCAGGGTGACGTTGACACCGTGTTCGACACCCAGGTACTTGACCGGAATCAGTCCGTGGTCGTGCGTCATCGCCAGCACCACGTCGAAGGCGCCCGGATGGCCCGGCGGGGCGTGGCGCGCACGCATGAACACGGTATCGGGCGGAAACGGGCCCTGGGCGTCGATGCCCTCGGCGCGCGCGGCGGCGATGGCCGGGGCGATGAGGCGGATCTCCTCGTCGCCGAACAAGCCGCCCTCGCCGGCATGCGGGTTCAGCGCCGCGACCGCGATGCGCGGCGGCCCGCCCTGCCAGGCTGCCGCCGCGCGGTGCGTGATGCGGATCGTCTGCAATACGCCCTCAAGGCTGAGCGACTCGATGGCGCGGCGCAGCGACAGGTGGATGCTCACCAGCACCACGCGCAGCTGGTCGTTGGCCAGCATCATGCGCACCGGTGGCGGCACGCCGCCGGGGGGCGTCGCCAGGGCCTGAAGCATCTCCGTGTGCCCCGGATACCTCATCCCGGCCGCGGCAAAGGCTTCCTTGTGGATGGGCGCGGTGACGATGCCCGCGGCGTGCCCGGCCAGCACCGCCGCCACGGCCTGCTCGATGCAGCGCGCGGCGGCGGCGCCGCAGCCGGCATCGACACGGCCCCAGGGGCGTTGCGCCAGCGGCGGGCCGGGAATGTCGGCCAAGGCGGCCGCTTGCAGCACGGGCAGGCAGCCGGGCGGCACTTGGCTGAGGTCACCGGCCTGCTCGATGCGTGCGATGACCCGATCGACACCGCAGGCCCGCGCCGCGCGCCGCATCACGTCCACGTCGCCCACCACCACGCAGCCGCTGGCCGCCCCAGTGTCGAAGGCGCGCACGATGATCTCGGGCCCGATGCCGGCGGCGTCGCCCATGGTCAGCAACAGTGGCGAGAGCGGCAGCAGTGGCGCAAGTGGCAAAAATGGCGCAGGCGAAGTGATCGGCGCCACGGACTCGGCAGGGACAGCGGGCTTCATGCCGGGTTGTCGATGTCGATGACGGTGTGCACCAGGCCGAAGCGCTCTGCCACGTGCGCGGACAGGGCCGGCGCGCCGTAGCGTTCGGTGGCGTGGTGGCCGCAGGCGAGGAAGGCCACACCGGTCTCGCGCGACAGATGGGCCTGGGGCTCGGAGATCTCGCCGGTCAGGAAGGCATCGGCGCCAGCGGCCATGGCCGCCTCGAAGTACGACTGCGCGCCGCCCGTGCACCACGCAAAGCGGCGCAATGCGCGGCCGTCGCCGGGCAGTACCGTGGGCGCGCGCAGCAGCGTGGCATCGACGGCCCTGGCCAGTCCGGACACGGTGTCGAGTGCGCCGGCCGGGCCGATGAAGCCGATGTCCTGTTCGCCGAAGCGCGCGTCGGCACGCAGCCCCAGGCGCAGGCCCAGCTGCGCGTTGTTGCCGAGTTCGGCGTGCGCGTCCAGCGGCAGGTGATAGGCCAGCAGACTGATGTCGGCCGCCAGCAGCCGGGCGACGCGATGGCGCAGCCAGCCCGTCAGTCGGCCGTCCTGGCCGCGCCAGAACAGACCGTGATGCACCAGCAAGACATCGGCGCCGGCAGCGACGGCGGCCTCGATGCAGGCCAGGCTGGCGGTGACCCCGGAAGCGATGTGCCGCACCTCGGCACGGCCCTCGACCTGCAAACCGTTCGGCCCATAATCCTTGAACGCATCGGGGCGCAGCGTCTCGCGCAGCACCGATTCAATCTGCCTCAGCTCGGCCATGGGCCGCAACCTCCTCGATGTGGCGTAGAACCTGGCTCGTATTCTCGCAGGCGGTGACGGTCGCGCTGGCGGTGCTGTTCGTGCTGCTGACGCTCAAGCCCGAATGGCTGCCGCGCAGTGCCGCCAGCGGCATGCTGCCGGCACCGACGCTGGTGCAGATGGTGCCGGCACCCACGCTGGTGCAGATGGTGCCCGCACCGGCCGCGACGTCACCGCTGGACGCCGCTTCGGCCCCCGAGGGCACGCCGGTGGTGTTTGCGTTCAGCCATGCCGCCGCCGCACGCCTGGCTGCGCCGGCCGTGGTCAGCATCAGCGCCACCCGCCTGGCCAACCGCAACCCGCATGCCGACGACCCGCGACTGCGCCCCTACTTTGGCGGTGGCAATGGCCGACCGCAGCAGCAGCTGGGTCTGGGTTCGGCGGTCATCGTGGCACCCGAGGGCTATCTGCTGACCAACCATCATGTGGTCGAGGACGCGGTGGAGATCGACGTCGCGCTGGCCGACGGCCGCAGCGCGCGGGCGCGCGTGGTCGGCAGCGACCCCGAGACCGACATCGCGGTGCTCAAGATCGACCTGCCCGACCTGCCCGTGATCACGCTGGGCGACACGCGCAGCCTGCAGGTGGGCGATGCGGTGCTGGCCATCGGCAACCCCTTCAACGTCGGGCAAACGGTGACGGCCGGCATCGTCAGCGCGCTGGAACGCACACGCGCCGCGCCCACGGCGTTCCAGAACTTCATCCAGACCGACGCCGCCATCAACCCCGGCAATTCGGGCGGCGCGCTGGTGGACGCGCGCGGCGCTCTGGTGGGCATCAACACCGCCATCTTCTCCCGCGACGGCGGCAGCATGGGCATCGGCTTCGCGGTGCCGGTGAACACGGCGCGCGCGGTGATGGAAGCCCTGATCCGCGAAGGCAGCGTGCGCCGCGGCTGGATCGGCGTGGAGATGCAGGACATCAGCGCCGAGCTGGCTGACAGCCTGGGCCTGCCGGTGAGCCGCGGTGCGCTCGTCACTGGTGTGCTGCAACAGGGCCCGGCCAGCCGCGGCGGGCTGCTGCCGGGCGACGTGGTGGTGCGTGTGGACCAAGCGCCGGTGGCCACTGCTGCGCAGCTGTTGGCGGCCGTGGCGCGACTGCCGCCCGACAGCCGCGCCACGCTGGGCGTGCAGCGCGGCGACAAGGCGTTGGACGTTGCCGTCAGCATCGGCACGCGGCCGCCGCCCGAGCGGCGGCGCTGAACTACAAGGCGAGCGCCAGCCGCTCCAAAATCAACACCGCGAAGAAGCCCAGGGCCGCGATCACCGTCCACTTGACGATGACGATGCCGCGCTGCCGCCACACCGCCTGACCGGTGCCGACATAGGCCGCGAAGCACAACAGGCCGGCCACCAGCAGCAGGCCGAAGACGAGGCGGAAGATCAGCATGGCGCGATGGCGGTGTACGGCCGCCGCGCGTGCCGCGGCGTCACCACGCTGGCGCCAGCTCGGCGAAGCCGCGTGGTGCGTCGGCCTCGTTGTCGAAGCTGACGATGTCGAAGGCCGCGGCGTCGGCCAGCAGGGTGCGCAGCAATTTGTTGTTCAGCGCGTGCCCGCTCTTGTAGGCGACGTAGCTGGCCAGCAGCGGCTTGCCGGCGATGTGCAAGTCGCCGATGGCGTCGAGGATCTTGTGCTTCACGAATTCGTCGTCGTAGCGCAGACCACCGGCATTCAACACGCGCGTGTCGTCGACGACGATGACGTTATCCATATTGCCGCCCAGCCCCAGGCCGCGGCTGCGCATCAATTCGACGTCCTTGGTGAAGCCGAAGGTGCGGGCCCGGGCGATGTCGCGCTTGTACTGGCCGGCGCCGAAGTCGAACTCCACGCGCTGCCCTGTGGCATCGACCGCCGGGTGCTTGAACTCGATCTCGAAGGCCAGCTTGTAGCCGTGGTGCGGCTCCAGCCGCGCCCATTTCAGGCTGGCACCTTCGCCTTCGCGCACCTCCACCGTCTTCTTCACGCGGATGAAGCGCTTG
>JBBSCX010000355.1:0-3964 GCA_038249905.1 Burkholderiales bacterium | reverse complement strand
AGGCCGGTGGGCAGGTGGGTGATGCGGATGGCGCTGTCGGTCTTGTTGACGTGCTGGCCGCCGGCGCCGCTGGCGCGGACGGTGACGATGCTCAGGTCGGCCGGATTGAGCGCGATCTCATCGGCCGCGTCGGGCTCGGGCAGCACGGCCACGGTGCAGGCGCTGGTGTGGATGCGGCCCTGGCTCTCGGTGGCGGGCACACGCTGCACGCGGTGGCCGCCGCTCTCGAAGCGCAGCCGGCCATAGACCCCGCCGCCGGCGCCACCGTCGACTCGCAGCACCAGTTCCTTGTAGCCCCCGAGCTCGGCCGTGCTTTCGCTCAGCACCTCGGTGCGCCAGCCCTGGCGTTCGCACCAGCGCAGGTACATGCGCGCCAGGTCGCCTGCGAACAGAGCGCTCTCGTCGCCGCCGGCGCCGGCGCGGATTTCGAGAAACGCGTTGCGTTCGTCGTCGGGGTCGCGCGGCACCAGGGCGCGTTGCAGTTCGGCCTGCAGGCGCGTGATGTCGGCCTGCGCGTCGTCGATCTCCTGCGCGGCCATCGCCGCCATCTCGCGGTCAGGGTCATGGCCCGCGGTGCTGTCACGCAGCAGGTCCTGCGCCGCGGCCACATCTTGCTCGCGCTGCTGCAACCGGCGCCAACGGCCGACATGTTGCGCCGCCTCGGCCTGCTCGCGGGCCACGGCGCGATAGCGCTGCATATCGGCCCCCAATTGTGGGTCGGCCAGCAAGCTGTCGAGTTCGGTCAGGCGCAGGGCCAGGCGCTCGAACTGGGCGTGCAGGGCAGGGGTCATGGAGGGTTTGTCGTCGGAGCAGCGGCCGCCGTGGCCGACTGCCCGACGGCGCGTCAACGACGCGGTACGGGCGTGGCCAGAGCGTGGAGTAAGGCGCCGCAGCGCCCTGGCCCTGAACCTAATGTCCGGACTTGTCGCCCGACCGTCCGTGGCCGCGCAGGAAGAGTCTGGATACGGTGTCTGCCAGTTGTTCGCGTTCGGCGCCGTCGGTGGCATGCAGTTCGGCCATCGTGCCGTGCAGCATCTTGTGCGTCAGGCCGCGGCTCAACGCTTCCATCACGGCCTCTACCGGTTCGCCTCGGGCCAGCAACTTTTTTGCCCGCGCCAGTTCGGTGTGGGCCCAGTCGTCGGCCTGGCGGTTCAGGGCCTGGATCAGCGGCACCGCGGCGCGCTGGTCGAGCCAGTGCGCAAAACTCTGTACACCGGCGTCGATGATGGTTTCGGCCTGTTGCACTGCGGCCTGGCGCTTGGCGCCGGCGGTCTGCACCAGTGCCGAGAGGTCGTCCACGGTGTAGAGATAAACGTCAGACAGGCGCGAGACCTCGGGCTCGATGTCGCGCGGAACTGCAAGATCGACCATGAACATGGGCCGGTGGCGGCGCACTTTCAGCGCCCGCTCGACGGCGCCCAGGCCGATGATGGGCAGGCTGCTGGCGGTGCAGGAGATGACGGCATCGAACTCGTGCAGGCGCGACGGCAGGTCCGACAGCTGCAGCGCCTGCGCGCCGAAGCGCGCCGCCAGCTTTTCGCCGCGATCCAACGTGCGGTTGGCCACCGCCATGCCGCGTGGTTCACGTGCCGCGAAGTGCGTGGCGACAAGCTCGATCATCTCGCCGGCGCCGACGAACAGCACGTTGATGCTGCGCAAGTCCTCGAACAACTGCGCGGCCAATCGCACGGCCGCTGCGGCCATGCTGATCGAATGCGATCCGATCTCGGTCGAACTGCGCACTTCCTTGGCCACCGAGAACGAGCGCTGGAACAGCTGGTGCAGTGTCGCGCCCAGCGTGCCGGCTTCGTCGGCATGGCGCACGGCCTGCTTCATCTGGCCCAGGATCTGCGGCTCGCCCAGCACCATGCTGTCCAGCCCGCTGGCCACGCGGAAGGCATGGCGCGCCGCGTCGCGATGCTCCATCACGTAGGTGTAGGGCTGCAGGTGCGGGGCGCTGATGCCACCGCGTTCGGCCAGCCAGTCCACCGCCGGGCGCACCAGCTCGGCCACCAGCTTGGGGTCGGCTGCGACGTACAACTCGGTACGGTTGCAGGTGGACACCAGCGCGGCTTCGGGCAATGCACGCTGCAGGCGTTCACGCAGGCCCTGCAGCGCCGGGGCGAGCTGCTCCGGGCTGAAGGCCAGCCGGCCGCGCAGGTCCAGCGGCGCCGTGGTGTGGTTGAGCCCGAGGGCGATGACGCTCACGTGCAGAGTGTAAATCTGGGCGGACACCGGCCGGCGTTCGCGTTTACAGCAGGATAGGCACGATCATCGGCAGGCAAATACAACCGCCGCAGGGCATGGACGATGGGACCGCTGGACGCATTCAACCACCTGCTCAACCTGTTCCTGCCGGCGCTGACGCTCGGCGCCTTGAGCGCCGCGCTGGCCAAACTGCTCTGGCGACGGGCTTTGACGGGACTGCGCTGGCGGCAACTGGCCGCGCCCGCCATGACCGCCAGCGCCGCCGTGGCGCTGGCTGGGCTGGTGGTCTTCGGGCGCGACGGCAGGATGCTCATGTACGGTGCGATGGTGGCTGCTTGTGCCGTCACGCTGTGGTGGCGGGGCTTTGTGCGGCCGGGTCTGTAGCCTGGATTTCGGGCTGGACAAGGACGGGCGCGTCGTCCCGCAGCACCACGCAGCCACGCAGCGAGTGCGGCAGGGCCTCGGTGATCTGCACCTCCAGCATCTGCCCCACCAGGCGCGCCGCCTGCGGGCCGCCGTCGAAGTTGACGATGCGGTTGCATTCGGTGCGGCCCATCAATTCGGCCACGCCATTGCCGGCCTTGCCCGCCTTGCCGCTGTTGCGTGACGGCCCTTCCACGAGGATGCGTTGCACCGTGCCCACGCGGCTGGCGCTGATGCGGCGCACGTTGTGCTCGATCGTGGCCTGCAGATGCTGCAGGCGCTGCAGCTTCAGGTCCTGCGGCGTGTCGTCATGCAGCGCCGCCGCCGGCGTGCCCGGGCGCTTGCTGAAGACGAAGCTGAAGCTGGCGTCGAAACCGACATCCTCGATCAGCTTCATCATGCTGTCGAAGTCTTGTTCGGTCTCGCCCGGAAAGCCGACGATGAAGTCCGACGACAGGCTGATGCCGGGCCGCACCGCGCGCAATTTTCGGATCGTGCTCTTGTATTCGAGCGCCGTGTAGCCGCGCTTCATCGCCATCAGGATGCGGTCGCTGCCATGCTGCACCGGCAGGTGCAGGTGGCTGACGAGTTGCGGCACGCGGGCATAAACGTCGACCAGCCGCTGCGTGAACTCGTTGGGGTGGCTGGTGGTGTAGCGGATGCGCGCGATGCCGGGAATCTCGGCCACGCACTCGATCAGAAGTGCGAAGTCGGCGATCTCCGAGGTCGCCCCCATGCGGCCCCGGTAGGCGTTGACGTTCTGCCCCAGCAATGTCACGTCCGTCACGCCCTGTTCAGCCAGGCCGGCCACCTCGACCAACACGTCGTCCAGCGGGCGGTGGATCTCCTCGCCGCGGGTGTAGGGCACGACGCAGTAGCTGCAGTACTTGCTGCAACCTTCCATGATCGAGACAAAGGCGCTGGCGCCGTCCACACGGGCCGGTGGCAGGTGGTCGAACTTCTCGATCTCCGGAAAGCTGATGTCGACCTGCGGCCGGCGCTCGGCCTGGCGCGCGGCAATCAGCTGCGGCAGGCGGTGCAGGGTCTGCGGGCCGAACACGATGTCGACAAAGGGCGCTCGTTCGATGATCGCGGCCCCTTCCTGGCTGGCGACGCAGCCGCCGACGCCGATCAGCACACCCTTCTTCTTCAGGTGCTTGACGCGGCCGAGATCGCTGAAGACCTTCTCCTGCGCCTTCTCCCGCACGCTGCAGGTGTTGAACAGGATCAGGTCGGCCTGCTCGACGTCGTCGGTCTTCTCGTAGCCCTGCGCGGCGCCCAGCACGTCGGCCATCTTGTCGGAGTCGTATTCGTTCATCTGGCAGCCGAAGGT
>JBBSCX010000354.1:0-3964 GCA_038249905.1 Burkholderiales bacterium | reverse complement strand
GGCCGATGCACCGCACGCCTGGCGCCTGGCCGCGCGCCGCGGCGAACTGCAGCCCGCGGCGCGCGGCACGGGCACGACGGTGGAGGTGCAGGAACTGTTTTTCAGCACCCCGGCGCGGCGCAAGTTCCTGAAGACCGACGCTACCGAGCTGTCGCATGCGCTGGAGTCCGTGCGCCGCCACGCGCTGGCGCGGCCCGAAGTGGGCTTTGCCGTCTGGCACGAGGGGCGGCTGGTGGCGCAATGGCGGGCACTGCCGGCGGGCAGCGGGCTGGCGCTGGACGAAGGCAGCGACCGGAGCGACCGGAGCGACCGCAACGATCGCCTTGATCGCCTTGATCGCCGGATAGCCGACGTGCTGGGCGCCGACTTCATCGCCGCCAGCCGGTCGCTTCAAGCCGTGGCCGGGCCATTGAGCCTGCGTGGCCGCGCCGGCCGGCCCGAACTGGCGCGCACGCGGGCCGACCTGCAGTACCTGTTTGTCAACGGCCGCCATGTACGCGACCGCCTGGTGGCGCACGCCGTGCGCAGCGCCTATGAAGACCAGTTGCACGGCAGTCGCCAGCCGGCCTGGCTGCTGTACCTGGACATCGCGCCCGAGCTGGTGGACGTCAACGTGCACCCGGGCAAGGTCGAGGTGCGGTTTCGTGACGGGCGGGCACTGCACCAGGCCGTGCGCCACGCGGTGCAGGACACGCTGGCACCGCTGTTGCCGCAGGCCGTATCCGACGGGCGCGGTGCGACGCCATCCGCTGTGGGCGCTGCGTCCGATACATCCGATGTGGCAGCGGCGCAGTTGTCGGCCTGGCCCCAGTCGTCATGGCAGGCGGGGTTGGCTCTGCACGGCGCGCCAGGAGTCGCCGAAACCGGCCCCGCCTGGCCCGCAACGGCCGATGTCCGGCGCACGCCCCAGGGCAGTGGCGGCCTGGCGACCTGGGCGGCGTTGCGCGCGCCGCTGTCGAACGGCATCGACGATGACGCGTCCGGCAATGCGGCGGCAGGCGCAGTTCCAGCAGGCCGCGGCCCGTGGCCACTCGGCCGCGAGGATCATGCACACGCGGCCTCGTGGCCACTCGGCCGAGCGGTGGCCCAAATTGGCGGCGCTTACGTGCTGGCCGAAAACGCGCTGGGCCTGGTCGTGGTGGACATGCACGCCGCCCACGAACGCATCGTCTACGAAGGCCTGAAGCGCGCGGCCGATGCCGGGGCGGCGCTGCCGGCCCAGCCACTGCTGCTGCCGGTGACGCTGTCGGCCACGCCATTGGAGGTGGCCTGCGCCGAGGCCGAAGGCGACACGCTGCGCACGCTGGGCCTGGACGTCAGCGTGCTGGGCCCGGCCACACTGGCCGTGCGCAGCCGCCCCGCGGCGCTGCCGCATGCCGACCTGGCCGAACTGACACGGTCGGTGCTGGCCGAACTGCAGGACGCCGGTGCCAGCCGTGTGGTGCAGCGTGCCCGCGACGACATCCTGGCCACCATGGCCTGCCACGGCGCCGTGCGCGCCAACCGCCGCCTGAGCCTGCCTGAGATGGACGCGCTGCTGCGCGAGATGGAACGCACCGAACGCGCCGACACCTGCAACCACGGCCGTCCCACCTGGCGCCAGGTGACGATGAAGGAACTGGACGCGCTGTTCCTGCGCGGGCGCTGAGGCGGGGCGCGGGCCGGTCCGCCGCGGCCAGAGACGTCGTTTCGTCGCTTCAGGTGGCGCGCTGCCGCAAGCGCCGCCGCCGCTTCAGCCGCACCCGCAGGTGCCAGACGGCATTGACCCCCACCCAGGCCAGGGCCGAAAAGACGACGCTGAACAGCACCGTGCCCAGCAGCAACGGCTTGCCGATGTCATGCAGCTGGGCCCAGGCGCGCGCCATCCAGCCGACCGTCTTCGAGCCTGGCGTGATGTCTTCGACCAGGGCCACGGCCACATCGGCTGCGGCCGAGGCGGCGGCCACGGGCCCGGCGGCCGAGATCTCGCTGACCTGCGTCAACGCCGCCGGTGCCTTGCTCGTGTCCTCGTCCAGCAGCCAGCTGCCGACGCGCCAGGCACCGTAGTAGATCGGCCCGAAAGTGGGCGGTGTGTTGACCAGTGTCGCCGCGATCGCGGCCGGGATGTTGGCGCGCAGCGCCACGCTGGCGGCCGCTGACAGCGGGATCTGCGCAATCGGCGTGATGAAGGCGAAGAACACGCCGATCGCGGCGCCCGCAGCCACGCCGCGGCGGCTCATGTGCCACAGGCGGGGGTGATGCAAGGCCGGACCCAGCCAGCGCAGCCAGCGGTTGCCTCGCACCGTCTCCGGCGTAGGCACCAGGCGGCGCAGGCGTTGCATCAAGGTCAGTTTCGGAGCAGGCACGAGTGCGTGGCGCTGGGCGTCAGAAAAACCGCCGATCTTAGGCCCCGCCAGTGCCGGGCGCCGTTCGGCTCAAGCCTTGGGGTGGTTGGGGCTTGCGTTGCCCGTGTCGCTGCTCACGCTGCCTTCGCTGTTGTCACTTTTGCCACTGGTGCCACTGTGGTCGCTGTTCTCAATCCGCCCCTGCCGGCTGCGCGCCAGCCGGCGGTAGGTGCTGCGGTCGGCGGCGTGGGCGAAGAACCATTGCCGCAATTCGTCCTTGATCAATGCGGCGCCCGGGCTGGCGGCGTCCAGCACCTGCAGTTCACCCCGGCGTGCCGCACGGTCGACAAACAATACCTGCGCGATGACGTCGCCACGCCGCACATGCAGCGCGCCCTGCGCCGGCCGCTGCACCACCAGGTTGACGGGGTGGGCATACCAGTCGGTCTCCACCAGGCCGTCCAGCAGTTGCAGCATCGGCGGGCGGTTCAGCGGGGCGATGAACAGGCTGTCGATGCCTGCGGGTGTGCGCAGCACCCACGGCAGGTGCAATTTGAAGTAGGCCGTCTGGTCGGGGCGGTCCATGAAGCTGATGCCCGGCTGCTGCGGGCGCAGTGCCTTGGTCGCGCCGTCCGTGTCGACGAAGGGCAGTGGCAGCGCCGTGAAGGCATTGCCCGCGAAGCGGCTGCCCGCGTGGTCGATGACGTAGAAGACGCGCGCGTCGCCCGGCGGCGTGGCCACCTCGGGCGGCGCGAAGGCGCGGCCTGCGGGCGGCACCTCGGCCGCATCGCACAGGCCGAAGTCGAAAGGCGCCGGCACCAGCAGGCCCAGCGCGCAGGCGGCCGTGAAGGGCAGGCATTGCTCTTGCACGCCATAGCCGCGCGGCACCTCGCGGCGCAGCGCGGCAGGCGCGCGCCAGGGCAGGGGCACCTCGGGCACCAGGGGCAGCAGTTGCAGGTCCATGCGCCTTGCCGCCAATGCGTTGCCGATGTGCCGTTGTGCCGTCTTGCCGAGTCCTCAGGCCGCCAGCAACTGCCGCAGCACAAACGGCAGGATGCCGCCGTGCTTGTAGTAGTCCACCTCGATGCCGGTGTCGATCCGCAGCGTCACCGCCACCTCGCGCCGCGTGCCGTCGGCGCCGGTGATGACGAGCCTGGCGTCGGACAGCGGCTTGATGTCGTCGGCCAGCAGCACGTCCACCGTCTCGTCGCCCTTCACGCCCAGGCTCTCCCAAGAATCACCGGCCTTGAACTGCAATGGCAGCACGCCCATGCCGATCAGGTTGCTGCGGTGGATGCGCTCGAAGCTCTTCGCCACCACCGCCTTGATGCCCAGCAGCGCCGTGCCCTTGGCGGCCCAGTCGCGGCTGGAGCCGGTGCCGTACTCCTCGCCGGCAAAGATCACCGTCGGCGTGCCCTCGGCCACGTACTGCATCGCGGCGTCGTAGATCGCGACCTGCTGACCGCCCTTCAAGGTGTAGCCGCCCTCGATGCGCGATCCATCTTCCTGGGCCGGGATCATCAGGTTCTTCACGCGCACGTTGGCGAAGGTGCCGCGCATCATCACCTCGTGGTTGCCGCGGCGCGCGCCGTAGCTGTTGAAGTCGGCCTTGATGACGCCCTGCTCCAGCAGGTACTTGC
>JBBSCX010000353.1:0-4041 GCA_038249905.1 Burkholderiales bacterium | reverse complement strand
TGGTGGGCGGCCACTGCATCGGCGTGGACCCGTACTACCTGACCTACAAGGCCGACATGCTGGGCTACCACCCGCAGGTGATACTGGCCGGGCGCCGCATCAACGACGGCATGGGCAAGTTCATCGCCGAGCAGACCATCAAGCACATGATTGCTGCCGGCAGCACTATCAAGGGCGCCAAGGTCAACGTGCTGGGGCTGACCTTCAAGGAGAACTGCGGCGACCTGCGCAACAGCAAGGTCATCGACATCATTCGCGAGCTGCAGAGCTACGGCGTGGAAGTGTTGGTCACCGACCCCACGGCCGACCCGGAAGAGGCCGTGCATGAATACGGCGTGACGCTGACGCCTTTTGACGAACTGCCGCGCGCCGATGCCATCGTGGCCGCGGTGGCGCACCGCGAATACACCGCCCTGTCGGTCGAGGACCTGTGCCGCCGGCTCGTCAAGGGCGGGGCCTTCATCGACGTCAAGGCCGTCTACGACCCGGTGGCGCTGCAGTCGGCGGGGTTGAAGGTTTGGCGGCTTTAGTCGCCACATAGCGGCGTCCGGTGCTGGCACGACCGCCATGCCGCCACCCCTGGTGCTGCACCTGCTTTACCGCTTCGACACCGGCGGACTGGAGAACGGGGTCGTCAACCTCATCAACCACCTGCCTGCCGACGAATTCAGGCACGCGGTGTTGGCGCTGGACCGAGTCAACCCAGACTACATCTCACGCATCCGCCGCCCGGGTGTCGAGTGTCTTTCGTTGCACAAGCCGCCGGGCCAGACCTGGTGGCAGTACCCGAAAATCCACCGCCTGCTGCGCCAGCTGCGCCCCCAGGTGCTGCACACGCGCAACCTGGCGGCGCTGGAATGCCAGGTGCCCGCTTGGGCGGCGGACGTGCCGGTGCGCATCCATGGCGAGCATGGCTGGGATGTGGGCGATACCGACGGCAGCAATCGCCGCAACCAGTTGATGCGCCGCCTGTACCGGCCGTTCGTGCATCGTTACGTCGCCCTTTCTGGACAGTTGCAGCGTTATCTGGAAGGGCCTGTAGGCGTGCCGACATCGCGCGTGCAGCGCATCTGCAATGGCGTCGACACCGCGCGCTATTTGCCGGCGCCGGGCGGTCGGGCACTCCTGGAGGGCAGCCCCTTCAACGACCCTGACCTGTTCGTCGTCGGCACCGTCGGGCGCATGCAGACGGTCAAGGCCCAACCCCTTCTGGCCCAGGCCTTCGTGCAGGCATTGGCGCTGGCACCCGCGCTGCGCACGCGTCTGCGTCTCGTGCTGGTGGGCGACGGGCCGTTGCGCGCCGAGGTGCAGCAGGTACTGCAGGCCGGTGGCGTGGCAGACCTGGCCTGGCTGCCCGGCGACCGCAGCGATGTGCCGGCGCTGATGCCGGCGCTGGACCTGTTCGTACTGCCTTCGGTGGCCGAGGGCATCTCCAACACCATCCTGGAGGCCATGGCCAGCGGCCTGCCGGTGCTGGCGTCCGCGGTTGGCGGCAACGCCGAACTGGTGCTGCCGGGAGAGACCGGCGAACTGCTGCCCGCAGGCGACGTGCCTGCACTGGCCGCCGCCCTGGTGCGCATGGCACAGGCGCCAGCGTTGGCGACGGCGATGGGCCATGCCGGTCGGCAGCGCGTGGAGGCCGAATTCAGTCTGGACGGCATGGTGCGCCGCTATCGAGATCTCTATCGGGATCAACTGGCGCGCCGGGGTGTGATCCAAGCGTGATGTGCCCGCCCCTCGCGATTCTGTAGCAGATGTCATGGCCCCGCGCCGCAGCGCAGCCGTGACTTGCCATGGTTTGCTGGGCGCGGCCACTATCATCTTTCGCAAGGGCGTCTGCGCCTGCCGGCCCGCCCGGTGGCGTTTTCGCCTGCCCACCGAACCGACCCCCCAGCCTGAGTCCTCCCCAAGCATGTGCGGCATCACCGGCCTCTTCGACACTCGCGGCACCCGCGCCGTGGACCGCGCGGTGCTGCAGCGCATGAACGACAGCCAGCTGCACCGCGGCCCTGACGAAGGCAGCCTGCACACCGAGCCCGGCCTGGGCTTCGGCCACCGCCGGCTGTCCATCATCGACGTCGCCACGGGCCAGCAACCGCTGTTCAACGAAGACCAGTCGGTCGTCGTCGTCTTCAACGGCGAGATCTACAACTACCAGGAACTGATCCCCGAACTGCAGGCCGCCGGCCATGTGTTCCACACCAAGAGCGACACCGAGTGCATCGTGCACGGCTGGGAGCAGTGGGGCGAGAAGTGCGTGGATCGCTTCCGCGGCATGTTCGCCTTCGTGCTGTGGGACCGCAACCGCCAGACGCTGTTCATGGCGCGCGACCGCATGGGCGTCAAGCCGCTGTACTACGCGCTGCTGGACGACGGCACGCTGCTGTTCGGCAGTGAACTGAAGTCGGTCATGGCTTACCGTGGTGCCGGCGGCGCCGGTCTGGCGCGCGACCTGGACCCGCACGCGGTCGAGGAGTACTTTGCCCTGGGCTACGTGGCCGAGCCTCGCACCATCTTCCGCGGTGCCAAGAAGCTGCCACCGGGCCACAGCCTGGCCATCCGCCGCGGCCAGCCCGTGGGCAACCCGCGTGAATACTGGGACGTCAACTTCACGCTCGGCAACCCCAGCAGCCTGGAAGACGCCTGTGAAGAACTGCGCCACCGTCTGCAGGAAAGTGTGCGCCTGCGCATGATCGCCGAGGTGCCGCTGGGCGCCTTCCTGTCCGGCGGCGTCGACAGCAGTGCGGTCGTGGCCACCATGGCCGGCCTGTCGCAAGGCCCCGTCAACACCTGCTCGATCGCCTTCGACGACCCGCAATACAACGAGAGCGCCTTTGCCGCCATGGTGGCGCAGCGCTACGCCACCAACCACCGCGTCGAGACCGTCAAGAGCGACGACTTCGACCTCATCGACACCCTGGCCCGGCTGTACGACGAGCCCTATGCCGACAGCTCGGCCATCCCCACCTACCGCGTGTGCCAGCTGGCGCGCAAGCACGTGACGGTGGCGCTGTCGGGCGACGGCGGCGACGAGACCTTCGGCGGCTACCGCCGCTACAAATTGCACCTGCTCGAAGAAAAGATGCGCGATGCGCTGCCCGCGGCCGTGCGCCAGCCGCTGTTCGGCATGCTGGGCCGCATCTACCCCAAGGCCGACTGGGCGCCGCGTGTGTTCCGCGCCAAGACCACCTTCGAAGGCATGGCGCGCAATTCGGTCGAGGCCTACTTTCACACCGTGTCCATCCTGCGCGGGCCCATGCGTGAACAGCTCTTCAGCCCGGCGCTGAAACGTGCGCTGGGCGGCTACGACGCGCTGGACGTGTTCCAGCGCCATGCCGCCAACGCCGGCACCGACGACCCGCTGGCGCTGATCCAGTACCTGGACATCAAGACCTACCTGGTGGGCGACATCAACACCAAGGTCGACCGCGCCAGCATGGCGCACAGCCTGGAAGTGCGCGAACCGCTGATGGACCACAAATTGGTCGAATGGCTGGCCACCCTGCCCAGCGGCCTGAAGGTGCGCGGCCAGGAAGGCAAATTCATGTTGAAGAAAGCGCTCGAGCCGATGCTGCCCGACGACGTGCTGTACCGGCCCAAGATGGGCTTTGCGGTGCCGCTGGCGCGCTGGTTTCGCGGCCCGCTGAGGCAGCGTGTGCGCGACGCCGTGCTGGGCGACCGCCTGGCCGCCACCGGCTGGTTCAACCGGCCCTACCTGCAGCACCTGGTCGAAGCGCATCAGGCCGGCAGCCGCGACTACAGCGCGCCGCTGTGGACGCTGTTGATGTTCGAGGCCTTTCTGCGCAATGTCGTCGACGGGGATGGCGTGGCTGGCGCTTCTGCGCTCGCTGCCGAACCGGCGCTGGCGGATTGAGCGCTGGGCGCGAGAGGCCGCCGATGTCATTGCGTGTCCTGCATGTGCTGGATCATTCCGCGCCGCTGCACAGCGGCTACACCTTTCGCACGCTGTCGCTGCTGCGCGAACAGCGCCGTCTGGGCTGGCAGACCTTTCACCTGACCAGCCCCAAGCAGGGCCCGGGC
>JBBSCX010000352.1:0-4069 GCA_038249905.1 Burkholderiales bacterium | reverse complement strand
TTCCCGAGTAGACGTCAGCGCGGCAGGCTGCTGACCCCCATCAGGAAGCGGTCGACCTCGCGCGCGGCCTGTCGGCCCTCGCGGATGGCCCACACCACCAGGCTCTGACCGCGGCGCATGTCCCCGGCGGCGAACACCTTGTCCACATTGGTCCGGTAGCCGCTGCCGTCGTCGGTGCCGGCGCGGGCATTGCCGCGGTTGTCCTTGTCGATGCCGAAGGCCTCCAGCACGCTGCCCACCGGCGCGGTGAATCCCATCGCCAGCAGCACCAGATCGGCGGGGTATTCCTTCTCGGTGCCAGGCACCTCGACCATCTTGCCGCCCTGCCACTGCAGGTGCACGGTCTTCAGCGCCACCACGCGGCCCTTGTCCTTGCCGGTGCCGGCGATCAGTTCTTTGGTGGCAATCGCAAATTCGCGATCGCAGCCTTCTTCGTGGCTGGAACTGGTGCGCAATTTGGTCGGCCAGTAGGGCCAGGTCATCGGCTTGTCTTCGACCTCGGGCGGCTGCGGCATCAGTTCGAACTGCGTCACGCTGGCCGCGCCATGGCGGTTGCTGGTGCCGACGCAGTCGCTGCCGGTGTCGCCGCCGCCAATCACGATGACGTGCTTGCCGGTGGCCATGATCTGGCCCTTCAGCTTGTCGCCGGCCACGACCTTGTTCTGCGGCGGCAGGAACTCCATTGCAAAGTGCACGCCGTCGAGATCACGCCCGGGCACCGGCAGGTCGCGGCTGGTTTCGCTGCCGCCAGTCAGCACCACGGCGTCGAACTGCGCCTTCAACTCATCCGGCGTGAGGGTGGTCTGGGCATCGTTGGTGACCTTGGCCGCCGGGCCGTCCTTGGGCATCGCACCCACCAGCACGCCGGTGCGGAAATTGACGCCCTCGGCCTGCATCTGCGCCATGCGGCGGTCGATGTGCGTCTTCTCCATCTTGAAGTCGGGGATGCCGTAACGCAACAGGCCGCCGATGCGGCTGTTCTTCTCGAACACCGTCACCGCATGGCCGGCACGCGCCAGTTGCTGCGCGGCGGCCAGGCCGGCGGGGCCGCTGCCGACGACGGCCACGGTCTTGCCCGACTTCGTCTTCGGCGGCAGCGGCTGCACCCAGCCCTCGGCCCAGGCGCGGTCGATGATGGCGTGCTCGATGCTCTTGATGCCCACCGGCGCATCGTTGACGTTCAGGGTGCAGGCCGCCTCGCAGGGCGCGGGGCAGATGCGGCCCGTGAATTCAGGGAAGTTGTTGGTCGTGTGCAGCACCTCGATGGCGTTGTGCCAGTCGCCCTGGTACACGAGGTCGTTGAAGTCCGGGATGACGTTGTTGACCGGGCAGCCGCCGACGCAGAACGGCGTGCCGCAGTCCATGCAGCGTGCGCTCTGCACCTTGGACTGGTCCTCGGCCAGGGTGATGACGAATTCCTTCCAGGTCTTGACGCGCTCCGCCACGGGCGCATAGCCCTCTTCCAGCCGTTCGAACTCCAGGAAACCGGTGACCTTGCCCATGGTGTGATCTGTCCTTCTTACTTGGCGGGGGCCGTGGCGGCCGACTTGGCTGGGGTGGCGGGAGATGCGGCCTGAGCCTTGGCCGCGCGTGCGGCCAGCACGCGCTTGTATTCGTGCGGCAGCACCTTGACGAAGCGTGCGCGGGCCGTCTCCCACTGGTCCAGGATCTCGCGCGCACGCAAGCTGCCGGTCCAGCGGTGGTGCTCCTCCACCAGCTTCTTCAACATCGCCTCATCGCCCAGTTCACGGTGCCAGCCTGCGGCCGGGCCCGCCTGTTCCGGCGTCGGCAACACCTTGTCCAGCGCCACCATGCTGGTGTTGCAGCGCTTGGCAAACTGCCCGTCCTCGTCGTAGACATAGGCCACGCCGCCGCTCATGCCGGCGGCGAAGTTGCGGCCGGTCTTGCCCAGCACGGCCACGGTGCCGCCGGTCATGTATTCGCAGCCGTGGTCGCCCGTGCCTTCGACGACGGCGGTGGCGCCGCTCAGCCGCACCGCAAAGCGTTCACCGGCCACGCCGCGGAAGAAGGCCTCGCCGCTGGTGGCGCCGTACAGCGCGGTGTTGCCGACGATGATGTTGCGCGTGGCGTCGCCACGGAAGTCGATGCTGGGCCGCACCACCAGGCGCCCGCCGCTCAGGCCCTTGCCGGCGTAGTCGTTGGCATCGCCGATCAGGTACTGCGTGATGCCCTTGGCCAGGAAGGCACCGAAGCTCTGGCCGCCCACCCCTTCGAGCTGCATGAAGATCGTGTGGTCGGGCAGCCCCTCGGGTCGCTGGCGTATCAGTTCGCCCGACAGCATCGCGCCGACGCTGCGGTTGACGTTCTTCGCCTCGTCCATGAACTGCACCTTCTCGCCACGTTCGATGGCGGGGCGGCACTTCTCGATCAGCCGCACATCCAGGGCCCGCGCCAGGCCGTGGTCCTGCGTCTCGGTCTGGCGGCGCGGCACATCCGCCGGCATCTCGGGCTGGTAGAGCAGGCGGCTGAAGTCCAGTCCGCGCGCCTTCCAGTGCGCGATGCCCTTCTTGGTGTCCAGCAGGTCGGCGCGGCCGATCAGCTCGTCGAACTTGCGAATCCCCAGCTGCGCCATGATCTGGCGCGCTTCTTCGGCGACGAAGAAGAAGAAGTTGACGACATGCTCGGGCTTGCCGGCAAACTTGGCGCGCAGCACCGGGTCTTGCGTCGCCACACCCACCGGGCAGGTGTTGAGGTGGCACTTGCGCATCATGATGCAGCCCTCGACCACCAGCGGCGCGGTCGCAAAGCCGAACTCATCGGCCCCCAGCAAGGCGCCGATGACGACGTCGCGCCCGGTCTTCATCTGCCCGTCGGCCTGCACGCGAATTCGCGAACGCAAGCGATTGAGCACCAGCGTCTGCTGTGTCTCGGCCAGGCCCAGCTCCCACGGCGTGCCGGCGTGCTTGATGCTGCTCCAGGGGCTGGCGCCGGTGCCGCCATCGTGGCCGGCGATCACCACATGGTCGGCCTTGCACTTGGCCACACCGGCGGCGATGGTGCCGACGCCCACTTCAGACACCAGCTTGACGCTGATGCTGGCGCGCGGGTTGGTGTTCTTCAGGTCGTGGATCAGCTGCGCCAGGTCCTCGATCGAATAGATGTCGTGGTGCGGCGGCGGGCTGATCAGGCCCACGCCGGGCACGCTGTAGCGCAGCATGCCGATGTAGTCCGACACCTTGCCCCCCGGCAGTTGACCGCCTTCGCCGGGCTTGGCGCCCTGGGCCATCTTGATCTGGATCTGGTCGGCGCTGACCAGGTATTCGGTCGTGACGCCGAAGCGGCCGCTGGCCACCTGCTTGATGCGGCTGCGCAGGCTGTCGCCTGCCTGCATCTCGTAGTCGGACTCGATCACGCCCTTGCCGATGACGTCCGACACCATCGTGCCGGCGCTGATCTTGATGCCCTTCAATTCATTGCGGTAGCGCGCCGGGTCTTCGCCGCCCTCGCCGGTATTGCTCTTGGCACCGATGCGGTTCATCGCGATGGCCAGCGTGCTGTGGGCCTCGGTGCTGATGCTGCCCAGGCTCATGGCGCCGGTGGCGAAGCGCTTGACGATCTCGGCCGCGGGCTCGACCTCGTCCAGCGGGATCGCCTTGGCCGGATCGACCTTGAACTCGAACAGGCCGCGCAGCGTCATGTGGCGCTGGCTCTGGTCGTTGATGATCTGGGCGTATTCCTTGTACGTTTCCCAGCGGTTGGCGCGTGTGCTGTGCTGCAGCTTGGCGATGGCGTCGGGCGTCCACATGTGCTCTTCGCCGCGCACGCGCCAGGCGTATTCGCCGCCGGCATCGAGCATGCGCGCCAGCAAGGGGTCGTCGCCGAAAGCGGCCGTGTGCATGCGCAGCTTTTCTTCGGCGACCTCGAACACACCGATGCCGCCTACCTGGCTGGCGGTGCCGCGGAAGTACTTGTCGACGAAATTGCGCTCCAGGCCGATGGCCTCGAACAACTGCGCGCCGCAGTAGCTCATGTAGGTGCTCACGCCCATCTTGGACATGATCTTGCTCAGGCCCTTGCCGACGGCCTTGATGTAGTTGTAGATGGCCTT
>JBBSCX010000351.1:0-4079 GCA_038249905.1 Burkholderiales bacterium | reverse complement strand
GAAGATCGCATCCCAGGGCAGGGCGGCATGGCGTGCCATCGCCAGCAGCAGCGAAACATTGCCGTTGGACAGGGTGGCCACCGGGCAGCGGCGCTTCAGCCGGTGCAGGCCGTCGACCGCGTCGGGCCAGGGGCGCAAACGGTGCCAGGCGCGGTTCAGGGCGTCGGCCGCGGCGTCATCGAGCGTGATGCCGTGCCCGGCCAGCAGACCGTCGAGGATGCGGCGGTGCAGGCCGTCGATGTTGGTCCACGGCAGCAAGCCGCTGCGCACCTGCTGCATCGCCGGCTGGTAGCCGGCGCGCCAGTCGCTGGCGAAGGCAGCGGCATCCAGCGGCAGGCCCAGCGCCGCGACCTCGTCGGTGATGCTGCCGTGCCAGTCGACGACGGTGCCGAAGACGTCGAACAGCATTGCGCGCGGGGACGGGAACATGGGGCAAATTGTCATGCAGGCGTGGTCGTGCAGGCGCCCCAGCGCCCCGCCGCAGGCGCCGCGTCAGCGCCCCACCGCCGGCGCTGCGTCAGCGGCCCGCCGCCGCGGCGCGGAAGAAGGCGATGCGCTCTGCATCGGCCGGGTGGCTGGCCAGCGCGATCGGCAGACTGTCTGCGCGCGCGCTTTCGGGCTGCGCCGCCAGGCGTTCGAACAACAGCACCATCACTGCGGGCGACACACCGCTGGCGCGCAGCAGCAGCACGGCCTCGGCATCGGCCTCGCGTTCGGCGTCGCGGCTGTAGCCCAGGTGCGCCAGCACGGCCGGCGCCGCCGCCAGCAGGCCGCTGACATCGCCCAGCGCCAGCGTGCTGGCCGCTGAGATCAGCGTCGCCCGCACGACCGCATGCAAGCCGTGGCGCAGGCGCACATGGCCGTACTCGTGGCCCAGCACGCCGATGACGGTGTCGTCCTGGCCTTGCAGCAGGGCCAGCATCTCGTCGGTGATGACGATGTGGCCGCCCGGCAGCGCCAGCGCGTTGGCACCCAGGCGCTTGCCGCCACTGTGGAAGTGCAGTTGCCAGGGCACACGTTCTTGCTCGGGGTAGGCGGCAGCGACCGCGCGCGCGAATGAGTCCCGCAGCGCGGCTTGGCGCGCCATCGGTGTCGCGGTCGGGCCCAGCAGGCCGTCGCGCAGGCTGGCCAGGGCCGCGTCGCCGATGGCGGCCTCGGCCGGGGCCGGCAGCAGCGCCACGACGCGGTCGGCGGCCCAGGGCACGCCCCAGACATAGCCCGCCGCCGCCACGCCCAGCAGCAGCGCCAGTGACGCCAATGTCGCGCGCCAGTGCTGCTGCGCGCGCACCACCCAGCTGTCGCGCTGGCCCAGCGCGCTGCGCCAGGCGTCGAAGGCCGCAGCGTCGTCGCACTCGATGCTGCCGCCGCCCCGCAATTGGATGACACGCCGGCCATGGCGCGTGGTCTCGGGCCACTGCAGGTCGCGCAGGGGCCAGCTGTGTCCGGACCCGTCTTCGCCCGCTGCGCGCAGGGCATCGCCCTGCACCGACAGCCGCACCGGCTGGGCACGCGCCGTGCGGCCGTCGAACAGCCGGGCCTCGATCGCGGCGGGGGTCATCGGCGCGATGTCACGGGCAAGACATCAGGGGCGCGACGTCACGGCGCGATGTCACGGCGCGACATCACAGGCCCGATCACAGGCCGACGTCGAAACCGAACAGGTCGCCTGCGGCATCGCCCGCGGCCGACTCGTCCACCGCGGCACCACGCGCAACCAGGGTCTCCGCGTCGACGTCGCTCAACACCTCCACCGCCTGCAGCCGCAGCCGCGCGCTGGCGATGCTGGCGAAGGGGTAGTACAGGCCGAGCGTCACAACGGTCAGCGCCCAGTTCTTCAGCCACAGCAGCCCCAGCGCCTTGGCCGACACATGGCTGTTGAAGCGCACATGGGCACTGCCGGTGCCGTTCCACACCAGGTTCTGCATCCGCGCTGTGAAATAGCCGCCGACGACGGTGAAGAGCAGCAGGTACCCGAGCACTACCGAGGCGATGACGATGGCGCTCGTCAGGCCTGACAGCAGGCCGCCGCCACCGCCAGCCCCGTCCGCGCCGCGCTCACCCATACCCAACAGCACCGCCGCCCCGGCACCGACCAGCGCCACCACCAGCGCCACCAGCACCAGCACGCCCAGGAACAGCCCGAAGCTGCGCAGACCGACGCCGTAGAAGCCACCCACACCGACCGCGAAGCGCGTGTGCTCGTCGCCCAGGGCGTAGTGATCGTGCTGCTGGCGCTTGATGAGCCAGAAGAACCACGGAAACAGCGCCATGAACACCAGCATCGGCAGCGTTCCCACAAACACCTGCTGGAACGTCGGCTGGACGCCGGGCTCGATGGCGGTCAGCAGGCTGATGCCGATGATCGCGGCCACCCCCAACACCGGCATCAAGAACACCTTGTAGGCCTGCGTGCACGTGCCGGTGTAGCGAAAGCGCAGCCCGCGCCAGCCGGTGTTGGCCATGCGAAAGCGCATCGACGAATGCCACAGCGCCGGCCACAGCAAGGCCACCAGCAAGAAGGCCACGCCGCCGGCGGTGGGCGAAAACTGCCCCGCCAGCGAGTACGCCGCCACCATCACCGCCACCAGCAGGTAGCCGCGCAGCATCTTCCAGGGGTCGGCGTGGAAGGACAGCGGATGGCCGCCGACCTCGGTGGCCGCATGGAAGTAGCGCAGCCGCCGCACCTTGGCGAAGGGGTAGTACAGGCCCAGCGTCACCAGCGTCAGCAGCAGGTTGACGATCCAGATGCGGAAGTACTCGCTGCCGCTGCCGACAAAGCGCAGCGGCCAGCGCTGCGGCGCGGGTGTGCCCGGCAAGGCGGCGGCGATGTCGAAGCCGACTTCCGGCGGCGCAGCGCCCGCGGCAGGGGCTGTGGTGTCGATGTTCATGGGCCTCCCCGGCCGTCGTCGATGCGATTGTTGTCGTCGGCGGATGGCGCCGGCGGCGCGAATCTACCAGCGGCACCGGGCGCGTGCCTGCCCTGGACAGGCGATGCCGGGCACGGCCGGGCAGCGCGGGGCGAGTCCTAGAATCGAGCGGTCGCGCGGTGTCGGCGATCTGTCCGCGCTCGGTCTCCTCGTTCTGCCCTGGCGACCGACCTCCCGCTGAGCCCGCTGAGCCCGCCCCGCCCGCCCCATGCACCTCTCGCCCCTGAGCTCGCTGTCCCCGCTGGACGGCCGCTACGCCCCCAGGCTGGCCGCGCTGCGGCCGCTGCTGTCCGAATTTGGGCTGATGCACCGGCGCGTGCAGGTCGAGGTGGAGTGGTTCATTGCCCTGTCGGGCGCCGGCTTCGAAGAATTCCGCCCGCTGTCGGAAGCCTCTCGCGGCCTGCTCCGCGGGCTGGTGGTGCGCTTCTGTGAGGCCGATGCCCAGGCCATCAAGGACATCGAAAAGACCACCAACCACGACGTCAAGGCGGTGGAGTACTGGCTCAAGTCACGCTTCGCCGGCCATGCTGAATTGCTGGCCGCGGCCGAGTTCGTGCACTTTGCGTGCACCAGCGAGGACATCAACAACACCAGCCACGCGCTGATGCTGAAGGCCGCGCGCGACCAGGTGTTGCTGCCGGCCTTGGATCGCCTTATCGACTGCCTGCGCGGCATGGCGCACAGCTGCGCCGCCGTGCCCATGCTCAGTCGCACCCACGGCCAGACCGCCAGCCCCACCACCGTCGGCAAGGAAGCGGCCAATGTGCTGGCGCGGCTGGCCACGGCACGCGCGCGCATCGCCGCGGTGCCGCTGCCGGCCAAGATGAACGGCGCCGTCGGCAACTACAACGCCCACCTCGCGGCCTGGCCTGCCTTCGACTGGGAGGCGTTTTCGCGCCAGGTGGTCGAACAACGCCTCGGGCTGACGTTCAATCCGTACACCATCCAGATCGAGCCGCACGACGGCATGGCCGAATTGTTCGACGCCGTCACTCGCGCCAACAGCATCTGCATCGACTGGTGCCGCGATGTCTGGGGCTACATCTCGCTGGGTTATTTCAAGCAGCGCTTGAAGGCCGGCGAGGTGGGCAGCAGCACGATGCCGCACAAGGTCAACCCGATCGACTTCGAGAACGCCGAAGGCAATTACGG
>JBBSCX010000350.1:0-4089 GCA_038249905.1 Burkholderiales bacterium | reverse complement strand
GTGGCCATCGTGGGCATCCTGGCCTCGGTGGCGCTGCCGGCCTACAGCGACTACGTGATCCGCGGCAAAGTGCCGCAGGCCACGTCGCGGCTCTCGGGCTTGCAGGTGCAGATGGAGCAGTACTTCCAGGACAACCGCACCTATCTCGGCGCCCCTGGCTGCACTGCGGACACCGCCAGCAACCGCGACTTCAACTTCTCGTGCAGCGCCCAGACCGCCGGCGCCTACACGCTGCAGGCCGTGGGCAAGGCCTCGATGGCGGGGTTCACCTACACGGTCAATCAGCAGAACGTGCGTGCCACGGGGGCAGTGCCCACGGGCTGGGCGGCGCCGGTCCCCAACACCTGCTGGGTCACGCGCAAGGGCGGGGTGTGCTGATGAACCGCCAGCGCCAGCGCGGGCTCACGCTGATCGAACTGCTGGTGGGCATGACCATCATGGCCCTGCTGATGGTGATGGCCGCGCCGAGCCTGGGTGACGTGCTCACCAACATGCGCTTGCGCAACACGGCCGAGGCCTTGGGTGCCTCGCTGCAGTTCGCCAAGGGCGAGGCCGTGGCACGCAATGCGCGCGTGCGCTTCCAGCTCACCAGCGCGCTGGACGACACCTGCACGCTGAACGCGGCCGGGCCGCACTGGGTCGTGAACATCGATCCCGGCGCCAGCGCCAACGCCGTCGAGGGCGAGTGCGGTGCGGCGCTGTCCGACACCGTGGCGCCGCGCCTGCTCAGCCGCCACGACGCGCGCGAGAACGGCGCAGCCACCGTCATCGAAGCATCGGCCGCCACCCTGGTCTTCAACGGGCTCGGCCGCGTCACGCCGGTGCCGGCAGGGGAGATCGGCTTCGACGTGCGCAGCGCCAACGAGGTCGAATGCGTGGCCAATGGCGGCAGCCGGAGCTGCATGCGCGTGCTCGTCTCGGCGATGGGCCAGATCCGGGTGTGCAACCCGGCCGTGGCGGCGCCTCACCCGGGAGCCTGCTGATGCTTACCCCAGCCCGCCATCGCTGCAAGCCCCGACCGACGGGTCGCGCCGCGCGCGGGCTGGTGCTGATCGATGTCCTGATTGCCATGCTGGTGTTCTCGATGGGGGTGCTGGCCATCATTTCGCTGCAGGCTGTGGCCATTCAGCAGTCCAGCCAGGCCATGTACCGTGCCAACGCGACGATGCTGGCCAACGCCCTCATCAGCCGGATGTGGCTGACGGACCGGCAGGTCGCCACGCTGTCGGGCACCTATGCCACCGGCGGCACCGGCTACGAGGCGTGGCTGGCCGACGTCACCGCGGCGCTGCCCGGTGCGGCGGACAACCCTCCCACGGTCACCGTGCAGTCGGTGCCCGGCGGGGCCGGCGGCGCGCCCACCGCGCGCGTGACGGTGCTGCTGCAGTGGAAGCCGGTGTCTGCGGCAGCAGCCGAAGCGCCGAATCGCCTGACCATGGTGACGCAGCTGCGGTGATGTCCATGCGGCGCCACGCCCCTGTCCCGCAGCCGCAGCGCCTGAAGGCGCAGCGCGGCGTGTCGCTGATCGAGCTCATGGTCGGACTCGTGCTCGGCATGCTGTCCATCCTGATCGTGCTGCAGGTGTTCCAGCAGTCCGATGGCGCCAAGCGCAGCGCGCTCGGCGGTGACGACGCGCAGAACAGCGGCGCACTGGCGCTGACGCTGTTGCAGCGGGACCTGCGGCAGGGCGGCTATGGCACCGGCGCGTTCCAGATCATGGGCTGCGACATCCTGCTTCCAAGCGGGCGGACGTTGTCGAATCTGGCGCCCGTCACCATCAATCACGCCGACATCCCCGATGGCGACACCGGCACCGACACCTTGCTTGTGGTGTACGGGACATCGGCCGGCGCTCCGGAGGGCTCACGCATCCTCGCCCAGCCGGCCGCGGCCACCTACAGCGTGACCGCGCCGACCTCGTTCGCGGTCGGCGACTTCGTGCTCGCCTCGCCGGTGGCGCGGCCTGCGCCTTGCACCTTGCAGCTGACCACGGTGACCGCCGTGGTGTCGCCGAGCCCACCCAACGTGTCCGTCACCGCCGGCGTGGCAGGCATGGCCAACGGCCGCCTGTACAACCTGGGCGCCGCGCCGCGCATGCTGGCCTACGCGGTGCGTTCGCAGCAGCTGACGGTGTGTGACCTGCTGGCGAACGACTGCGCCGACGCGGCCGTGGTGGACGACCCGTCGATCTGGGTGCCCGTGGGCAGTCAGATCGTGAGCCTGCGCGCCCAGTACGGACGCGACACCTCGGGCCCGCCGATGGACGCCGTCGTCGACGTCTTCGACCAGCAGGCGCCGACCACGGCTTGCGCCTGGATGCGTGTATCGGCACTGCGCCTGGCCATCGTGGCGCGCAGCCCGCAGCAGGAGCGCGATGCCGTCAGCACCGCGTCGCCGGCTTGGGCAGGTTCGGCGCAGGCGCCGATCGACCTCAGTGACCTGGCTGACTGGCAGAACTTTCGCTACCGCGCCTTCGAGAGCCTGGCGCCACTGCGCAACATGACCTGGCGCGAGGGGACCCCGGGATGCTGACCGCACGCCGCCAGACCCCGCCGCTGCGCCGCCGCCGTGCTGCGCCCGCTTCGCGCGGCGTGGCGCTGATCACGGCGCTGATCGTGCTCGTCGTCATGACGCTGGCCGGCCTTGCGATCGTGCGGTCCACCCTCACCAGCACGCGCATTGCCGGCAATCTGGCCTTCCAGCAGGCGGCCACGCAGTCGGCCGATGTGGGCATCGAAGCCGCTGTCGCCTGGCTGGAGAACAACAACACCGGCACCCGGCTGCATGGCCACATCGACATCGGCGGCGGCGAGCTGGTGGGCTATTTCGCCAGGCGTGACGACCCGGCCGCGGGCCAGTCCTGGCAGGCGTACTGGGACGGCGCCATCGCCACCACGGCACGCGTCAACGTGCTGGTGCCCGATGGCGCCGGCAATCAGGTGCGCTGGGTGGTGCACCGTCTGTGCAACGCCGTCGGCGACCCGGTGAGCGGTGCGGGCTGCGAGGCGTCGCCCGAGCTCAGCGGCGGCGAGTCCGGCAGCAAAGGCGCCGGGGTGGTGGGCCTGCTGACCGAGGCGCAGCGCTACTACCGCATCACGGCACGTGTGGATGGACCGCGCAACACCGTGAGCTTCGTGCAGGTGATCGTCGCGATCTGACGCTGCGGCCCGCATGCACAGTCCCCCGCACCACGCCAGACGATCGACAGGAGTACCGACATGAACCGAGCCGCCCGATCCCCGTTCACGGCCATGGGCCGCCTGGTCTGGTGGCTGCTGTTGGCCACCGCACTGCTGGGCCACCCGTTTGCCGCCAGCTCGTCCACGGTGGACATCAGCACCACGCCGCTGGCCAATTCCACGGCCAGCGTGGTCAAGCCCAACCTGATGTTCATCCTGGACGATTCGGGCAGCATGGACTGGGACTTCATGCCGGACTGGGCCAATGACAACTTGTGCCGCGCCACCGGCGCCAACACCGTGAACAGCGGCACCTGGAACCGCGCCTGCTGCCAAGCCACCGCCAACAACAGCAGCAGCGGCAGCAGTGCCTGCTACGCCAACGCCGGCCGCCGCGGGCACCCGCCGTTTCATGCCGCAGCCTTCAACGGCGTGGCCTACAACCCGGCGGTGCGCTACCAGCCGCCGGCCAACGCCGACGGCAGCAGCCGTCCCAGCATGAGTTCGGCGCAGACCGGCAACTGGGGCGTGGTGCCCACCGATGCCTACGGCGTGCAGAGCCTGACTGCCTACACCGCGGCGAACATCAACCTGCGCACGCAGTTTCCGGATCTGGAGTGGTGCACCGACGCCACCCTTTCGGACTGCCTGCGCAACGGCAACTACGTGCTGCCCGGCACGGTGGACGGCAAGGACTACACCTTTTTCAACGCCGCGTTCGGCACCGGCAGCGGGCTGATCGCCATCGGCGCACCCGACAGCGCCAGCACCCAGACGCGCAGTTTCGGCCCGCACTACTACCGTATCGTGGCCGGCGAATGGTGCACCTCTGACAACCTGCGCAACTGTGCCTATGCGCCGTCGGCCACGCACACGGTGCCAGCGCCGCTGCGCTGGTGCAACAGCGACG
>JBBSCX010000349.1:0-4134 GCA_038249905.1 Burkholderiales bacterium | reverse complement strand
GCAGGGCCGGGTCCAGGCCCGCGGCCAGCGCGCGGTTGCGCAGGTCGCGGTCAGTCACCAGTCCGAACAGGTGGCCTTGCTCGACCAGCAGCACCGAGGACACGCGCTGCTCGCGCATCAACTCGGCCACGGCGCGGATGGGGGTGTGCGGCGACACCGTCACTGCAGGCCGTTGCAGCATTGCGCGCACCGGCGTGGTCATCAGGTTCAGGTGCGGGTCGGCGGCTTCCAGCGGCGGCGGCGACACCGCCAGTGGCTGCATGAACAGTTGCAACCAGGGCTGGGCGTGCAGCAGGGCGCTCAGGTCCTCCAGGCCGAGTGTGGCCACCAGCGACGGCGCCAGCGCCACCACCTGCCAGCCGCCCTGGCCAGCGGCCTGCACCCCGGCGCCGAACCAGTCCGGCGCGGCCAGCCGCAGCGGCGGCGTGCCTTCGTCGGGCGCTTCGGGCTGAAAGGCCACCTCACCCGAGACCAGCAGATGCAAGCCCTGCGTCAACGTGGTGCCCGAGACTACGGCCTGGTGGCGGGCGCAGAGTTGCAACTGCAGGCGCGGCAGCAAGGCGTCGCGTGCCGCGGCGTCCAGTTGGCCCAGAACGCGGTGCTGCTGCAGGGCCTGTGCGACGAGTGCGGCCTGTTCAGAATGTGTATCCATCACCCGATCATCCCCCCACCGGATCGCAAGTTGGACCGGCAGCCACCAGTGTCCTGCCGATCGGCCCGCCTGCGGAAGTTGTCAATGCGGCTGGCGCCGCCATACTTGCCATCCCTCCCTCAACTCTCAAAGGAGACCCCGCCATGAGCACAAGAGACGTCGTCGTTCTGGGCGCAGCCCGTTCCGCCATCGGCACCTTCAATGGCAGCCTGGCCGATATCGAACCCGCCGAACTGGCCGCCACGGTGATGAAAGAGGCCGTGCAGCGATCGGGCGTGGACCCGAAACTGATCAATTACGTGACGGTGGGCAACACCATTCCCACCGAAAGTCGTTTTGCCTACGTCGCGCGCGTGGCCAGCATCCAGGCCGGGTTGCCGATGGACAGCGTGGCCATGTCGGTCAACCGCCTGTGCAGCAGCGGCTTGCAGGGCATCGTGACGACGGCGCAGAACATCCTGCTGGGCGATTGCGATTACGGCATCGGCGGCGGCGTCGAGGTCATGAGCCGCGGCGGCTACCTCAGCCCGGCCATGCGCAACGGTGCACGCATGGGCGACACCAAGCTGATCGACATGATGGTGGCCACACTGACCGACCCCTTCGGCGTCGGCCACATGGGCATCACGGCCGAGAACCTGGCAACGAAGTGGGACATCACGCGCGAACAGCAGGACCAGGTCGCCGTCGACAGCCACCGCAAGGCGGCCGCGGCCATTGCCGAAGGCCGCTTCAAGAGCCAGATCGTGCCGATCGTCAAGCAGACGAAGAAGGGCGAGGTCACCTTCGACACCGACGAACATGTGAAGGCAGGCACCACGCTGGAGACATTGGCCAAGATGCGGCCGGCCTTCAAGAAGGACGGCTCGGTGACCGCCGGCAACGCCAGCGGCATCAACGACGGTGCGGCGTTTTTTGTGCTGGCCGATGCGGCGGTGGCTGCCGCCCACGGCCACAAGCCCCTGGCGCGACTGGCGGGCTATGCCGTGGCCGGTGTGCCCAACGAGATCATGGGCGAGGGCCCCATCCCGGCGACCAAGCTGGCACTGAAGAAGGCCGGCCTGGGCCTGCACCAGATGGACGTGATCGAGAGCAACGAGGCTTTCGCGGCCCAAGCCATCGCCGTGGCACGCGGGCTGGAGTTCGACATGGCCAAGGTCAACCCCAACGGCGGCGCGATCGCCCTGGGCCACCCGATCGGTTGCAGCGGCGCTTTCCTGGCCACCAAGGCGGTCTATGAACTGCACCGAACCGGCGGGCGTTATGCGCTGGTGACGATGTGCATCGGCGGCGGTCAGGGCATCGCCGCGGTGTTCGAGCGCCTGTAAGCGCGATAAGCGTGGTGCGCCTGGCCTCAGACGCCGTCTGAGGCCGGCCGCAAGGCCGCAGCAGCAGCAGCAGCCGCGGCAGCGGCAGATCGCCGCTGCCGCGCCGCCTCGTACAAGCCCACGCCAGCGGCTACCGACACGTTCAGGCTCTCCACCGCCCCGGCCATCGGGATGTGCACCAGCACATCGCAGGTCTTGCGCGTCAACTGGCGCAGGCCCGCGCCCTCGGCACCCAGCACCAGCGCCACGGGGCCGGACAAGTCGAGGTCGTAGAGCGTGGCCTCGGCGTCGTCGCTGGTGCCGACGACGGTGATATCGCGTTCCTTCAGTTCGTTCAGCGTGCGCGCGAGATTGGTCACCATCAGGTAGGGCACGGTCTCGGCCGCCCCGCTGGCGACCTTGGCCACGGTGGCGTTCAGGCCCACGGCATGGTCCTTGGGCGCGATCACGGCGTGCGCGCCGGCCCCGTCGGCCACGCGCAGGCAGGCGCCCAGGTTGTGCGGGTCGGTGACGCCGTCGAGCACCAGCAGCAGCGCCGGGCCGCGGCCCTCGGCCTCGACGGCGTCCAGCAGTTCGTCCAGCGAATGGCCATGCACCACCGGCGACACCCGCGCCACCACGCCCTGATGGCGCGGCGTGCCCGCCATCTGCGTCAGGCGCGTGTCGTCGCTGTCCACGCGCTTGACGCCGGCGGCGGCCAGGCGTTCGGCGAACTGGCGCATGCGTGCGTCGCGCCGCGTGGCGTCGAGATGGATCTCGCTGATGGACTGCGGCGCCGTCTTCAGCCGCACGGTGACGGCATGAAAGCCGAACAGGACCTTGGTGCTCATGCGGGCATGCTAGCGGGCTGGTCGCCCAGCCACAGCGATTCGCGGCGCGTGCGCGGGTCCACCAGACCGCGCGCCACCAAGCGGGCCTGCTGCGCACGGGCCTGGGCCACCAGGCCGGCGCGCAGGCGCTGCGCCGGCGCTGTCTCGCCAGCCACCGCCCGGGCCAGGCGCACCTGCAACTGCCAGCTGCGCACCGCCTCGACGGCATCGCTGGCGTGGCGCACGGCGGGCAGCACACGCAGGCGGTCCAGCGCGTCATCGGCCGCCGCCGCGGCGTCGTCCCAACGCCCTGCGTCGGCGGCCAGTTGGGTGCGGGCGATGTGGATGTTGGCCTCGAGCTCGGCGTCCAGTGGCGCCGGGTCGTTGCGCAGCCGCAGCGCGCCCTGCTGTATCCACTGCGCCAGCCGCGCGACGAGTTCCTGCGCCCGGGCCGGATCGCCGCTGCGCGCCCAGCACAGCGCCTGCAGGCTGTCCATCCAGGCCTGCTGCCAGGGGCGTTTGCTCAGCGGGTCGGCCAGGTGCTCGGGCAGCACGGGCGGCAGACGCGCGCGGGCCTCGCCATACAGCGCTTGCGCCGCAGCTTCGTCGTCACGGTGCAGGCACAGATCGAGCAGCGTCTGCAGCACGGAGGCCAGCTGGCGCTGTCGGTGGTCGTCACTGGCGTTGTCCTGCAGGTCACGCTGGGCTTGCGCCAGCGCCGGGGCCAGCGTGGCCGCAGCCTCGTCATACAGGCCGGCGACGCGCTGGGTGATGGCCACGCGAATCAGCGCCTGCACGAAGTCGCGGGTGCGCAGCGGCTGGCCGCCCGGCAGGGCGATGGCCTGCTGCAGCACGGTCAGGGCCTGGTACTCGGCGGCGACGGCCTCTTGCAGCCGGCCCTCGATGGCCAGATGCCCCGCGGCGAAGCGCATGGCGTAGGCACGCACCCGCAGCGCCAGCGGACGCTCGGGCGCCCAGGCCACCAGGTCCAGGCTGCACTGCAACGCTTCGGCCAGGTGCAACCGCGCCGTGTCCAGCTGGCACAGGCCATGAAAGCGCACGACAGGGTACGCATGGTCGGCTCGCTGCACCATCACCACACATTCCTGGCAGCGCAGGTTCAGGTCCTGCAGCGCCAGCGCCGCGGCGCGACGGGCGTGGCCGACCGCCCTTTCGATGCTGGACATGGCCTCGGGCCCCCGGCGCAACTGGCGCAGCACGGCAAAGCGGCCCTCCAGCGCCGCGCTCATTGCGCCATGCCAGGCGGCCAGCCCCTGCTGACGCACGGCCAGGGGCTCCAATACCGACAGCGCGCGGTCGTACAGCACCAGGGCACCGGCCACAT
>JBBSCX010000348.1:0-4170 GCA_038249905.1 Burkholderiales bacterium | reverse complement strand
GAAGGGATCGGGCTGAAGGACCTCGGGCTGAAGCACTTCGACCCGAAGGACTTCAGCGATCGTGTGGGGCACGCGCGTGCCACATCGGGTCGATCAAGTCGCCGCGCAGCAATGCCCCCGGCGCGTGGCGGTACAGCAGGGCGTCGTGGAAGGGGTCGGTGATGATCTTGCTGGCCCACACCAGCCCGGTCTGCACGTCGTACAGAAAAAACAGGTGCACGGTGCGAAAGATCAGCCCGCCGATACCCAGCGCCAGCCAGGCCAGACCGACGTCGCGCAAAAAGCCTTCGAAGTTAACTGCCGGCTCGATCAGGCCGAACAGCGCTGGCTGCCACCACAGCATTACCGGCGACGCCGCCCACACCGTCATCAACACCACTTTGCGCTGCAGGTTGTAGCCGATCTTGATGTCTTCCTTGTGCGCGTGCGTGGCATGGTTGACCTCGTCGTAACCCTTGGGCTCGAAGAAGAAATGCCCCGCCTGACGCGTTGTCATGCTCACGCCCCAGGCCAGCCAGGCGGCCAGAGCGGGGTCGACGAACAGCAGGGCATAGGCGGCGATGAAGCTCAGCGCGCTGATGAAGTGCAAGGCCTGGTTGATGCGGCTGTGGTGGTAATAGCGGTGGTCGTCCCAGCGCTGGGTCTTCAGGGCTTGATTGAAGCCGGACATGGTGGACTCCTCGGTGCCGTGGTAATTCGGGTGGTAATTCGGGTCGTGATTCGCGTGGTGGTGCGGGTGTTGGATCGAGCGATCGGCGTTGGATGGCGCACTTGTGAAAGGCTCGTGACCGGATGCTGACAAGCCGGCGTGAAGCGGCAGTGAAAACGGCGTGACGGGCCGGTGACGATCTGCACCTGCGTCGGACACCTCCCTGTCATCAGCCTGTTGCCTTGCGGCACGAACATGCGCAGATGCAAGATCTTCGTGATGTCGACGTCGCGCCCCCATCCCCTGCCGCCACGGCCGCCATTGCCACCCGCGCCACCGCTGCCACCGGCCTGCGTGTGGCTGTCGTCACCGAGACCTGGCCGCCCGAGGTCAACGGTGTGTCGGTGACGATCGCGCGCATCGTGCAAGGCCTGCACGCGCGCGGCCACGACATCGAATTGGTGCGCCCCCGCCAGCGGCAAGAACGGCAAGAACGGCAAGAACGGCACGAGAGTCATGTGCGCGATCAGACGACAAGGCCCTTGCCCGAGGGCACCCCGCGCGAACGCTGGAACGAGCGTTTGATGCCCGGCCTGCCCATCCCGCGCTACCCCGAACTGACCATGGGCCTGCCCTGCGCCCGCGCGCTGCGCCAGGCCTGGACGCAGCGTCGGCCCGACGTCGTGCACCTCGTCACCGAAGGCCCCTTGGGCTGGTCGGCGCTGCGTGCGGCGCGTGCCTTGAAGCTGCCCGTGGTGTCGGACTTCCGCACCAACTTCCATGCCTACAGCCGGCATTACGGCCTGGCCTGGTTGCACGGCCCGGTGATGGCCTGGCTGCGTCACTTCCACAACGCCACCGCCTGCACCATGGTGCCGACCGAGGCGCTGAAGAGTGCCCTGGGCGCACAGGGCCTGCAGCGCCTGCAGGTGGTGGCGCGCGGAGTGGACACGCACCAGTTCAGTCCCGACCGGCGCAGCCTGGCCTTGCGCGCGTCCTGGGGTGCCGGCCCGAACGACACTGTGGTGCTGTGCGTGGGCCGCCTGGCGCCGGAGAAGAACCTGGGCCTGGTGCTCGACGCGGTCGAGTCCATGCGGCGACATGACCCGCGCCTGAAACTGGTGCTGGTGGGCGACGGGCCCATGCGCACGGCGCTGCAGTCGCGCCACCCGCAGGTGCTGTTCTCAGGTCTGCGCCGCGGTGAAGACCTGGCCATGCATTACGCCTCGGCCGATCTCTTTTTGTTCGCCAGCACCACAGAGACCTGGGGCAATGTCGTGCCCGAAGCCATGGCCAGCGGCCTGGCCGTCGTCGGCTACGACTACGCCGCGGCCTCGCAGTTGGTGCGGCACGGCGAAAGTGGCCTGCTGGTGCGCTTCGACGAGCGCGCTGAGTTCCTGCGCATGGCCATCGCGCTGGCCGGCGACACCGAGCGCATCCGCGCCCTGGGCCGACGCGCGCGCGAGGTGGCATTGCGCCAGGACTGGGGCCGCATCGTCGGCCTGGTCGAGGCCGAATACGAACGTGCCCTACACGGCTCCGATGCAGCAATGTCGGGGCGCGCCGCAGACATGCGACGCACCGGCTGAGCGCGACTCAGCCGCGTCGGCGGCCGACCACGAGCAGCAGCGAAGCCATGCCCGCCAGCATCAGCAAGTAGGTGCCGGGCTCGGGCACGACGCTGACGACGAGCGTCGGCAGACCCTGCGAGCCGGCACTGTTGCGGCTGACAAAACGCTTGGCGTTCTGCAGCCCGGTATCGTCGCCGATGAGCATCCAGCCGTGGTTGCTGGACATTTGGGTCAGCCAGCCCTGCACATCGGCCACCATCTGCGGCGTCGAGCCCCAGGTGAAGGTGCCCGGCCCCAGGCCCACGGACAGGCTGGCGCTCGGGTCGGCCACGAAGTCGCCGCCGCGCTGATTCCAGGGCACGTTGGGCCAGATGCGGTGCGACCAGGTGGCGTCGCCGGCCTGGGCCGGTGCGCCGGCACCGGCATCCCCGCCGTTGGAGTTGCCTTCGCCCCAGGCGCCCAGCACGCGGTGCAGGCTGAGCAGGTGCTCGTCGCGGGCGCGCACCTCGAACAACTGCAATTGCACGCTGACGATCTGCGCGTCAGCCGGCAGCGAACTCAGATCGAAGCGCAGCAAGGCGCGCCGTGTGATGCCGCCGGCCGTGACCGAGGTCCACAAGTTGGGCCCCATGCCATCGCTGATGCCGTCCACCTCGGTGCCACCGCCCTGGGCGCCGAAGATCGAGGTGTCGGCCACGGGCGTGAGCTGATACACCACGGGGGTCTGCGCTGGGGTCTGGGCCTGCGCTGCCGCCACGCTGCCCAGCAGCATGGCGGCCGCTGCCAGCGACGCCGTGCGCCTGGCCGACCAGCCAGTGCTGGCATTGCTGGCGATGGCGTTCATGCGTGGCGACCCGACTGCTGGTTGGCGCCGCCGCGGCGACGGGCCAGGAAGCCCACCGTGCCCAGGCCGGCGAGCAGCAGCGCGTAGGTGCCGGGCTCAGGCACCGGGGTCGTGAAGACCAGGTTGTCGATCACCACGCCGTTGCCCGTGAACGAGATCGAACGGATGTCGGCCTGCGGGCGCACGATGCCGAGGAACAGGCCGTCGTTGAGGCTGTTTGCGGCCGTGTCGACCATCACCGAATAGGTCTCGATGATCTGGTTGTTCTGGCCATAGGCCGAGACCACCACAGAGAACGGCAGTGGCGACAGCGCGTAGTGGTTGACCAGGGCGCCGGCGCCGGTCGAGGCCAGACCTTCGCTGAAGGTGAAGCGCAGTTCGCCGATGAAGCCGGTGGCGGCGAACATGTTGCCAGCGCCCCACAGACCGTTTTCGCCCAGGTCGGCGATGAAGGCGCCGAGTTCCGAGCCTGTGGCGCCGGTGAAGACGAGGTCGGGCGCAACCATGACAGGCCCGGTGGTCAGCAGGCCGTCGAAGGCCTCGAAGTCGACGGTCTGGGTCGGGCCGGCAATGGCACCGGGGTCGTTGGTCAGCGCGGCGTGGGCCGGCAGCATCGCGGCCAGCGCCAAGGCGGCGGTAAAGGCATGGAGTTTCATGGTGGTTCCTTGAAGGGGTGGATGGCTGAAGGGGGCTGCCGGTATCAGGTGCCGATGACGCCGCCGTCATCCTTGGTGATCACGACCACCGCCGAGCGCGGCTTGACGGCCACGCCGTTCTGGGTCGTCAGGCCGTTCGCGCCACTGTCGGGCCAGGTGCTCTTGCTGGTGAAGGCGCCCGGCGCCCAGTCTTCACCGGGGTGCTGGATGCCGACGAACATCGTCTTGCCGTCGGGCGTCGTGTCGACACCGGTGACCTCGCAGTTGCGCGGGCTGGTCATGAAGCGCCGCACCTGGCGCGTGGACGGATCGGCCACCGACATCATGTTGCCGCCGATGTTCACCCAGTCGCCGGTGCCGTCGCCTTGCTGGTCGGTCTGGATCCAGAGGCGGCCGTCCTTGTCGAACCACAGGCCGTCCGGCGCGCCGAGGTCGTCACCGAGGATGTTG